>CAMGMW010000048.1 GCA_946059285.1 uncultured Clostridia bacterium | reverse complement strand
ATGGCGTATTTTGCGATTCTTTGTTGGCAGTACTCGAGCAATTCCTGCTTTACCGCTTCTGACGGCTCCACACCGGGGCGGAGCACCACGAATGCTTTTACGCGCTGTATTTTGTAGGCATCCTTTACTCCAATGACGCAGGAAAGAAGCACTTTTTCGTGCCCGTCAATGATATTTTCCAACTGGCTGGGGTAGACATTATAGCCGGAAGTGATGATCACACGCTTGATACGCTGCTTAAAGTAGACAAAGCCATCCGCGTCCATCATACCTAAGTCTCCGGTATGCAGCCAGATTCGTCCGTCTGCGTGGCGGCGCAGGGCCTGCGCGGTTTCCTCCGGGTTATCCAGATATCCCAGCATTACGGACGGACCGGAAATGCAGATTTCTCCCTGCTCACCGGCTGCGACTTCTTCGATGGTGTCTTTGGCAACGATCTTGTAGAAGGTGTCCGGGAAGGGAATGCCGATAGAACCTTCGCGGGCGTAGTCCTTCGGCGTCAGACAGCTTGCCGTGACACACTCTGTTGTGCCGTAGCCTTCCCGGATTTGCACCTTCGCATGATGCGCGGTCAAAAACGCATCCACCTTGCGCTTCAGTTCAACCGAAAGGGAATCACCGCCGGAGAACACACCCATCAGAAAGGACATATCCAGCTTTTCCAATCCTTCTGTCCGCAGGAGCGCTTCGAACAGCGTCGGTACACCGGGAATAAAATTCGGGTGCTTTTTCCGCAGCAAATCAGCATAGATCTTTATGTTAAAATTGGGGACGAGGATACATTTTCCGCCGCCGACCAAAGCAGTGTGGATGCCGATGCCCAGACCGAAACCGTGAAAAATCGGCATGACCGAAAGCATGGAATACCCGGCGAGGGAATCGTAGCCACTGGCAGCGATGGTCTGCAGTGCCAGTGCATTGAAATTATAACTGGAAAGGCAAATGCCCTTTGTGGTTCCCGTCGTACCGCCGGAATAGAGGATGCTTGCGCAGGCATCGTATGCTGTTTTGTCCGGCGGTAATTGCGGCGCCGTCTTCTCCAGTGCGTCCTTCCAGAGAAGGAAGCTGCCATCCTTAGGAAGCGCTGGTATTTTCCTGCCTTCCGTCAGTGCGTAGCCGATGCGCAGCGGCAAACTCAGCTCATCCTGAATTCGAGCGATCAGCAGCAGCGGCTGCCGCTTTGCGCCCTGCATAGCCGCTTTTACCTTGCCATAGAAGCGATCGAGCGTCAGGATGGCCTTGCTGTCGGACAGGTTAAGGTAAAAGGTGATTTCCTCCACTGCGGACAGTGGGTGGATCATATTGGACACCGCGCCAATCCGATTTAACGCATAAAAACAATCAACCGCCTGCGGCGTATTGGGCATACAGATCGTGACACGGTCTCCCTTGCGAATGCCGAGCGCATACAGCGCGCCTGCGGCACGGTCGACACGGCGCAGGAACGTTCGGAAATCGGTTTTCCGGTTCATAAATTCGTAGGCACACAAATCCGGATGTGCTCTGGCAGCTTGCGCCACCAACTGATACATGGTCAGGCGGGGATAATCGATGGTATGTGGCATACTGCCGTAGTATTTGCGCCAGGGCGCGGAGGCGGAGAGTGACATATATTTGCTCCTTCAAACGAAATACCAGACTATTATAACAGAACCTGTCAAAAAAATAAATACACATTTGAAGATGATGTTCCGGGTTTCGAAAGTTTTTTCGCAGATCGGGAAACAGACTCTTTATTTCTGCGGGAAAATGTACTAGAATAAAACAAGATCAAATCAAAATCAGGAGCAGCTATGACAAAGAATTTTGAACAGCGCTTTCTTGCAGCGCGAAGAGCATACATAACCAAGCAGTTTTCCCATATGAATCCGCGGCAGCTTCAGGCAGTTTTGACCACGGAAGGTCCGCTGCTGCTGCTGGCGGGCGCCGGCAGCGGCAAGACGACGGTCTTGATCCACCGTATCGCAAATCTGATCCGTTTTGGTTGCGCCGCTTCTTCCGAGGAATTGCCGCCGCAGCTCACGGAGGAGGATGTTATTTTTTTGGAATCCGAGGCGGAGCAGCCGACGCCGGAGGGGAAAGAACGAGCTTGCGAGCTTTCTGCGTTGCATCCGGCGGCACCGTGGTCCATCCTTGCCATTACTTTTACCAACAAGGCGGCAAACGAACTGAAGGAGCGGCTTGCGGCGCTGCTTGGTCCGGAGGCAAACGATGTTTGGGCGATGACGTTCCATTCCGCCTGCTGCCGTATCCTTCGCAAGGAAATCGAACGGATCGGTTACGAGCGCAGCTTCACCATTTATGACACCTCCGACTCCGAACGGGTGATCAAGGAAATCCTGCGTGACCGAAATCTGGACGAAAAGACCTTTCCGCCCCGCTCGGTGCTCGGGATTATTTCAAAGGCGAAAGACAAGCTCCGTATGCCGCGTGAGTTTGCGATGGATGCCGGAGATGACTACCGGCTGAAGCGGATCGCGGAGCTGTATGATGAGTACCAGAAGCGCCTGAAAGCCTCCAACGCCGTTGATTTCGATGACATCATCCTTCTGACCGTTCGGATTTTGCAGGAATATGAGGATGTCCGGGAATACTATCAGAGAAAATTCCGCTATGTGCTGATCGACGAGTATCAGGATACCAATCATCTGCAGTATCTGCTGGCTTCTCTACTGGCGGGGCGTTACGAAAATATCTGCGTGGTAGGAGACGATGACCAGAGCATCTATCGTTTTCGGGGCGCGACGATTCAGAATATTCTGGACTTTGAAAAACAGTACCGCGGTTCAAAGGTGATTCGTCTGGAGCAGAATTACCGTTCCACGCAGTCCATTCTGGATGCCGCCAACGCCGTTATTGCCAATAACCGAGGCAGGAAAGGGAAGCAGCTGTGGACAAACAACGGTACCGGCGATCGCATTCTGTTTTACGAAGCATTCAATGAATCGGAGGAAGCAAGCTTCGTAGCAAATACGATTCTGTCGGAATCTCACGGTCATAACTATAAAGACCATGCTATTTTGTACCGTACAAACGCACAGTCCAACGCAATGGAATATGCCTTCAAGCGCAGCGGTATCCCGTACCGCATCATTGGCGGCACCCGCTTTTTTGACCGTGCCGAAGTGAAGGATATGCTGGCGTATTTGTGGGTCATCAGTAATCGGGATGACGATCTGCGGCTCAAGCGGATCATCAACCAGCCGCCGCGTGGCATCGGGGCAAAGACGGTTGAAGCAATGGAGCGACTGTGTGCCGCCTCAGGAAAACCGCTGTACTCCGTGATCAGCGATCCGTATTCCTATCCCGCACTGGAACGCGCTGCACAGCGACTCATGAATTTTACAGTCCTCATCGAGGAATGCGCGGAGCTTGCGCAGACATTGCCATTACCGGATTTCTATGAAGAGCTTCTGATCCGCAGCGGGTATGTTGCCATGCTGGAGGAGAAGGATGATCTGGAGAATAGAACGCGGCTGGAAAACGTCCGAGAACTGAAATCCTCAATCATCAGCTATATGGACAGCACGGAGGAACCGTCTTTGCGCGGATTTTTGGAGGAGATCGCACTATATACCGATATTGAGCAATACGACAGGGAAGCGGATGCCGTCGTGATGATGACGATGCACTCGGCCAAGGGACTGGAATTTGAGAACGTCTACATTGTCGGTGCGGAGGAAGGTCTTTTTCCCGGAATGCGTTCCATCGGTGATCCGGAGGAGATGGAGGAGGAACGCCGTCTGTGTTATGTGGCGATCACCCGAGCGAAAAAACGGCTTACCATCACCTGCGCCAGACAGCGGATGCTTTACGGCCACACGACAGTCAACCGACCGTCCCGCTTTGTTGAGGAGATCCCGCCGGAGCTGATTACCGGTAAAAAAGCGGCTCAGCCAAAGCCGATGGGCGGCTATGATAGCTTTGAGACGAAGCAGAGAACGCCGTGCCCACAGACAGATTCGTTTGTGACTCGGGTGAAGCCAAAGACCACCCTGCCGGAATTCAAAAAAGGCGATATGGTGCTTCATGACGTGTTCGGCAGAGGCATGGTCCTGTCTGTCTTACGCATGGGGAATGACGCCATGCTGGAAATTGCCTTCGATCAGGTCGGCACCAAGCGCCTGATGGCATGCGCCGCCGCCTCGCGCATGAAGAAGCAGGCATAAAGGCAGCAGCATAAGCATAACCATCCATGAGGTGGTTTCTTATGACCCTGCAACAGGGAGACCGACTGCGGCTGGTTTTGTGCATATTCGTGATCGTACTGGTAGGATTTGTGACGTTGGTGCGGCTGCGTTTTGCGCCTATGGCCGAGGGACTTGCGGAAACGCAGGTGGACAATCAGGCTTCCAATGCAATCAATGCCGCAATTCAGGAGCAGATCGAAACAGGGGATATCGACTATGACCGCATGATCACCATTGAGAAGGACACGCAGGGAAATGTGACGGCGATGCGGGCGAATATCAGTGAGATTAACCGCCTGAAAACGACGATCCTGAACCGCGTGGATGAAAAGCTGGAAGATCTTTCCATTGAAACACTGGGCGTCCCGTTGGGGAGCGTTGTGCTGCCGGAGCTGTTTTCCGGGAGAGGTCCGAATCTTCCGGTGCGGATTCTGGCCGTCCGCACGTCGGATGCCACCTTTCACAATGAGTTTGAGGAAGCGGGTATCAATCAGACGCTGCACCGAATCACCATTGATATCAACGTGACCATCACCATCCTGACGCTGACTGGGACGCAGCAGGTAGAAGTGGATTCCAGTGTGGTGGCGGCGGAGACGATCATTGTCGGGGCGGTTCCGGCAACTTATATCGGTTTGGAGGAAATCGCATGAATCCGAAAGAGGAAATCGAGCTGCTGACAAAGCAGCTCGAGGAAGCAAATCACTTATATTATGTGCTGGATGCGCCGACCATGGCGGATTATGAGTATGATCGTCTGCTGCGGCGACTGGAGGAACTGGAGGCGGCATATCCGGAATATGCCTCGCCGCTGTCTCCTACCAAACGCGTCGGCGGGGAGGCGATCAGCCGTTTTGAAAAGGTGGAGCATGCCGTGCCGCTGGAGAGCCTGCAGGATGTGTTTTCCGACGAAGAGGTTGAAGAATTTGACGCACGCCTGCGGGAGACGGTACCGGATGCGGTATACAGCGTGGAGCCGAAGGTAGACGGGCTTTCCGTTGCGCTGGAATACATCAACGGGAGCTTTGTCCGGGGGGCGACACGCGGTGACGGCAGAGTCGGAGAAGATGTCACGGAAAATTTAAAGACGATTCGATCGATTCCGATGCACATCGAAAATGCTCCTTCTCGCTTGATTGTCCGCGGAGAAGTTTTTATGGCGCGGTCGGTTTTTGAACGCCTGAACGAGATGCGTGAGCAGGAAGGGAAGCCGCTGTTTGCCAATCCACGCAACGCTGCAGCAGGCAGTTTGCGGCAGCTCGATCCGACTGTGGCGGCGGAACGTAAGCTGGATATCTTGATTTTCAATTTGCAGCTTGCGGACGGTGTCTCCTTTGAGACGCACGGTCAAACGCTGGACTATCTGCGCGAGCGCCGTTTTAAGGTGATCCCTTATACCCTGTGCGATACGGCAAAGGAAGCGCTCCGACAGATTCAGACCATTGGTCAGACCCGGTATGATTATCCCTTTGACATCGATGGCGCAGTCGTGAAGCTCAATTCTTTGAACCAGCGCATCGTTATGGGCAGTACGGCAAAATTCCCGCGCTGGGCGTGTGCCTATAAGTATCCTCCCGAAGTAAAAGAGACAGTGCTGGAGAATATCATCGTTCAGGTGGGACGTACCGGCGTGCTGACGCCGAAGGCGGTGGTTTCGCCGGTACGACTGGCAGGCACCACTGTCACAAACGCGACGCTCCACAATCAGGACTTTATTTCCGAAAAGGATATCCGTATCGGTGACACGGTTCGTATCCGAAAGGCAGGGGAGATCATCCCTGAAATTTTGGAGGTCGTCATGGAGAAGCGACCGGAGAGAACAAACCCATACCGCCTGCCTACGACCTGCCCTGTCTGCGGCGCAGAGGTTGTACGGGACGAGGACGGCGCGGCAATGCGCTGCACAGGTGCGGAATGTCCGGCGCAGCTTGCGCGAAACATCGCGCACTTCGTCTCCCGCAATGCGATGGACATTGATGGTCTGGGAGATGCCATCGTGGAGCAGCTGATTGCAAATGGGAAGATCACTTCTCCCGCGGATATCTACTATTTAGAGCTGGAAGATTTGAAAAGCCTCTGGAAGAGCGGTACCAAAGCGGCGCAAAAGCTGCTTGACGCCATCGAAGAGAGCAAAAAGAATGATGTCAGCCGCCTGATTTTTGCGCTCGGTATTCGGCAGGTGGGCGAAAAGGCAGCGAAGCTCCTGGCAAAGGCCTTTGGTTCACTGGACGGACTGATGCAGGCAGGGGAGACAGAACTGATGCAGGTGCGGGATATCGGCGGCATCACCGCGGAAAGCATTGTTTCATGGTTTGCAAGTCCCCAGTCGCAGCATATGATCTCCCGTTTGCGGGATGCGGGCGTGAATTTTGAAAGTACCGTCCGGCAGGAAGATGACCGCTTTCAGACGATGACTTTTGTTCTGACCGGCGCGCTCTCTCTGTTCACAAGAGACGAAGCAACGGAAAAAATCGAGGCGTTCGGCGGAAAGGTATCCGGCTCGGTTTCCAAAAAAACAACCTATGTCGTAGCGGGAGAGAATGCCGGAAGCAAACTGAAAAAAGCGAACGAGCTTGGTGTCCCGGTTCTTTCGGAGCAGGACTTTTTGGATATGCTCTCTTAAATACAGCGGACGCAATAATTCGGCCAAAAGGGACAGACACGGTCGAAAAGCCGCAAAATCAAATACGGGCAGAAACAAAGGGCGCTGATATGCAAATACCGGCGCCCTTCTCCTGTGCTTCTGCCGTAAAACCTTATGTTGCAAATCCGGCATATTGCGTCATATACAGTTCATAGTATTTTCCTTTTTGACCCAGCAACGAGTTGAAGCCATTGTTTCTTTTTTATGGGATTTGCTCATTTAATGTAGCTGAAGATCGGATAAAAAGCATGTAACAAACTGCCTAACTCAGGATTAAATCGTTCAGTGAATGCACACCGAGATGAACTTCGCTGAAAGGGGCGAGAATATTACTATAGAAAAAAGGTTCAGAAGCAAACAAGTTCCTCACGGTGAAACTTTTCCTATGACAATGAAACTATTTCTTTCACGCTGAAACTTTTCTCCGAGGAATAGTTTCAGCGTGAATGTCAGATAAACAAAAATAGGTGTCCAAAGCAATGAAAATACACCGCTGAACACCCACAATGAAACTAACCTAATCTGCCAAAGGGCAGAAAACCCTTGCATATCAAGCATTTTGTAAAAAGAAAAAGGTTGATAGTTTCAATACCAATGGTATCAAAATTATCAACCTTATTTGCGAAAGAGTAACCAAACGGAGCAGAATCAAGGAAAAGTAAGCAAAAGTAGTGTGACTGCTCTGTTCGACAAATTGGAATTTGTCAATGTCATCATTAACTTATAGTGGCGATTTACAAATCATATAGGTCTTGCCACTTTCTCTGTCGATTTTGTCTACAAGAAACTCAATGGGTGCTAATATAACTTCATCGGGTTCGTTTTGCACATCAGGTAGCAAATCAAGTCGGATTGCAGGTGTTCCAGCAGGGGCAATTATCTCAACCAAGGTGCATCCGCTTGAGCCATATGTTGCATTCTCTGCAATATGAGGACTCAAACTACAGGAAGAAAAGCCTAAATAGTTAAGGGACATTCCTTCCTCTAAATCATCCATAAACTTGGTCTTGATATTTCTGTATAACACCATTTCAGAAGCAAGTGGTGTCATACAAGACATCATATTGGAAATATCAAGCTTTGCTTGCTCAAGAATTTGACTCTTTATGCTCTGATTATTGATGATAGGGAATCGCTTTTGATAGATTTGATATAGTTTCTCGCCTTCTTCTTTGCTGCAATTCCACCGCACATCAAATCCTTGTTCAATAGCTTCAGCCATCACGGCTCTGCCATCGTCATTGATAAGCTTGATAAATACATCAATTGTTTCTCGTCTTCACCCCAAAGAAGCCCATTTATCAACAGATAGTCGTTCGTTGTATAAAATCGTAGGGTTTCCTTTTGTGCTTCGGTCATATTTTTACCTCGTCAAATTCAAGTTTGTCGAATAGATTGTATCAAATTGCTGTGTAAATATC
>CAMGMW010000047.1 GCA_946059285.1 uncultured Clostridia bacterium | reverse complement strand
CCCGCGAGAAGAGAATTGAGATCGGACTCACTTATATCTTCGGCATCGGCAGAAAAAGTGCGAAGGACATCCTTGAGATGGCCGGCGTCAACCCCGACATCCGCGTCAAGGACCTGACGGAAGCGCAGGAAGCTGCGCTGCGTGATGTTATTGACAAGAACTACACCATCGAAGGCGACCTTCGCCGTGAAGTTGCTCTCAACATCAAGCGTTTGACCGAAATCGGTTGCTATCGCGGCATGCGCCACAGAAGAGGCCTGCCGGTCCGCGGTCAGCGCACCAAAACCAACGCCCGTACGCGCAAGGGTCCGAAGAAGACCATTGCCAATAAGAAGAAGTAAGGAGGGATATGTAAATGGCAAAGGCTAATGCGAAGAAAGTCATCAAGCGCCGTCGTGAGCGCAAGAATATTGAAAAGGGCGCCGTTCATATCCGTTCCTCTTTCAATAACACCATGGTTACTGTTACCGACCTTCAGGGTAATGCCATTTCTTGGGCATCCTCCGGCGGTCTCGGCTTCCGCGGCTCCCGCAAGTCCACACCGTATGCTGCACAGATGTGTGCAGAGACTGCTGCAAAAGCAGCCATTGACGCTTGTGGTCTGAAGACCGTTGAAGTCTATGTCAAGGGTCCCGGTCAAGGTCGTGAGGCAGCCATCCGTGCTCTGCAATCCGCAGGTCTGGAAGTTGTCATGATCAAGGACGTCACGCCCATTCCCCACAATGGTTGCCGTCCGCCCAAGAGACGTCGTGTCTAATTCGATAAGGAGGAATTCATAGAATGGCGAAAAATACTCAGCCCGTTCTCAAGCGCTGCAGAACACTTGGCGTTTCTCCTGCCGTTATGGGTTATTCCAAGACTTCCAACAAGAATCCCGGCGGTCAGAGAAGAGCAAAGAAGTCCGAGTACGCAACTCAGCTCACTGAGAAGCAGAAGGTAAAATTCGTATATGGCATCCTGGAAAAGCAGTTCCGTATGTATTATGAGAAGGCTTCCCGTGCGGAAGGCAATACCGGCGAGGTGTTGCTCTCTCTGATCGAGCGCAGACTGGACAACGTTGTCTATCGTCTCGGTTTTGCCGCCACCCGCCGCGAAGCTCGTCAGCTCGTGAACCACGGACATTACACCGTCAATGGCAAGCGCGTCAACATCCCGTCCTATCTTGTTAAGGCCGGCGACGTGGTTGCAGTTTCCGAGAAGAGCTGCTCCAACAATCGTTTTAAGAAGCTGAAGGAAGACGACGCTTTTGTTGCCGCTCCCAAGTGGCTTGACCGTGATAAGAACACCCTCACGGGTAAGGTTCTGGCTTTGCCGGCAAGAGACGATATCGACTTCGAAATCGCAGAACACCTCATCGTCGAGTTGTACTCCAAGTAAGGCTTCACCCTCGTTTATTGGTAAGCTGATTTACACCGCAGAACAAGTGTTTTGCAGATTAATAAGGAGGGTATCTGTTTATGGTAGAAATTGACAAGCCGCGTATTGAGTGTATTGACTCTCCCGAAGATCCTGCCCATGGCGTGTTTATTGTAGAACCGTTGGAACGGGGCTACGGTACGACTTTGGGCAACTCTCTGAGAAGAATCCTGCTTTCTTCGCTGCCTGGAACGGCCGCAACTTCCATTAAAATTGCGGGCATCCAGCACGAATTCTCCACGATCCCCGGCGTCAAGGAAGACGTAACGGAAATCGTGCTGAATATCAAACAAATCATCGCAAAAATGCACTGTGATGGCGTTAAAACCGTCTATATTGACGCTTCCGGCGAGTGTGAAGTCACGGCCGGCGATATCAAGACCGATGACGATGTGGAGATTGTCAACAAGGATCTGCACATTTGCTCTCTTGGTCCCGATGCTACCCTCAATATGGAAATCACGATGAGCCGCGGTCGCGGATACGTTCCGGCAGAACGGAACAAAACGCCCCAGACGCCCATCGGCGTTATCCCAGTGGACTCCCTGTACTCACCGGTCTATAAGGTCAACTACACGGTGGAAAATACCCGTGTGGGAAATATGACCGACTTCGACAAGTTGACGCTTGAAGTCTGGACGGATTCAACAACGAATGCGAAAGACGCAGTTTCTATTGCAGCGAAGATCCTGACTGAGCATCTGACGCTGTTCACCGATCTTTCGGAGACTGCGGCAAGCCAGTCGATTGTACGTGAAAAGGATGTTTCCACGGAACCGACAGCCCTGAAGCTGACCATCGAAGAACTGGATCTCTCTGTCCGCAGCTTTAATTGCCTGAAGCGTGCCAACATCAACACTGTCCGCGATCTGATTTCCAGAACGCCGGAAGAGATGATGAAGGTTCGTAACATGGGCAAGAAATCTCTGGACGAAGTGCAGAACAAGCTGGCGATGATGGGACTGTCCCTTGCAGCGGAAGAGTCCGGCAACAACAATAATTAAAACCGTTTGACCTTTTCAAGAAGGAGGAAATACGAATGTTTGGAACCCGTAAGCTCGGCAGAACCAGCGATCAGCGGAAGGCAATGCTCCGTCAGCTGACCACCGACCTGCTGGAGAACGGCAAACTCGAAACGACGTTTTGCAGAGCGAAAGAAGTGCAGCCGGTCGTTGAGAAGATGATCACGCTTGGCAAAAAGGGCGATCTTGCTGCATACCGCAGAGCGCTCGCCTACATCACCAAGGAAGACGTCGCACACAAGCTGTTCAAGGAAGTGGCGCCCAAGTATGCCGACCGCAACGGCGGCTATACCAGAGTGACCCGCATCGGTGTCCGCCGCGGTGATGCCGCGGAAATGGCGATCATCGAATTGGTGTAATTTAAAAGCTCCGGGAGTTTTGAGACTCTCGGAGCTTTTTGCAATCTGTGCATGTTTTTCTCCCTCTGCGGCATAACAGCGGTGGAGGTCGAGAAAAATGAAGTTTGATTTGAATGAAGTCCCAATGGGGTTTGGAATGATGCTGATGCGGAACGCAAATGCAATGGATTATTATGCGTCGCTGACCGACCTGGAGCGTGAGGCAGTGCTCCGTGAGTGCGAGTCAATCCGCTCCAAAGATGAGATGCGCGCCTATGTGGACGGTCTGGGGAAAAAATAACAGGAGCACTTCGGTAAAGTGAATCGAAAGCACCCGAACGATCGATACGGATCATTCGGGTGCTTTTTGATGCTGTCCAACGCTTAAAAAGATACTTTATCCCGAACGGCAGCGAAGATGTCAGTGTCAGCGGCAGTCAGACTACTGTCTCATTTAACGCACGGCTCCATGCTTCTATCAGGCGCTCCATTGTCCACGCGGCGTTTGCCGGACTGGTGGAGGGGAGGACAACGGCGCTGCGCCCGATCAGTGGCTGTATATAACGGTGATAACATCGGAAAGCCGTATTGCCGTTGCAGAAAATTTGCGATATCGGCGCATGGTCCAAAATAACGGACAGGTTATTCGGTGTAACATCCTGGATGCTGCTGTCGGCGGAGCCTGAGATTGTGCAGCTTGCAATACAGTCCCAGAGCGCAAAGTGATTTTGCAGTATCAATTCCTTCTTTTCCGCGACAGTGGTCGGAAGCGGAAAACCGGTGACCACTGCCATTGTGCGCCAAAATCGGTTTTGCGGATGACCGTAAAAAAACATGGTCTCCCGGGATTTGACAGAGGGAAAGGAGCCGAGAATCAATGTTTTTGACTGTGCGTCAAATAACGGCGGGATGGGATGCACCTGCCGATGAGGTATCTGGGCCATAGCAACCTCCAATGGTGAGTTTATCACTATTCTAGCTGGAGTTTTGCTTTCTGTCAATCCTCTGCGACGAGCGCAAAACGACCCGTCGGAGCCAACGGTAGTCCTTCCCGGTGAATGCGCCGGTCAGCAAAACAGTGGCGCACAGCAGAATCAGAAAATAACCGCCGCGAAGGAGAACGCACAAAAACAAGGAACTGTTTGGAAGGGGAAGCAGGAAAGCAAGGAATGAGGCAAGGAGTGCTGCGCACAGAGGTCGCACAAAATCCGATGGACGCGCTCGGTGCTCAGAGACGAGCAGTACGCGTCGCATACTGAGAAACAGATTGACCGCGTGGGTGATTGTAAAAGTAAAAATGTAGCCGCGTATGCCCCAGCGTGGGAGCAGCAGGAAGAGAAACAGGACATCCAGCATGGAAGTAAAGGTGTTATAGCGAACGCAGGAGATTTGCTCAGCAAGCCCTTTTAAAACTCCGTCCACAATAGCGTCGGTGTAAAGCACCAGAACCATTGGAGCGAAACTCCGAAGGTATTGCCCTGCACTTTTGCTGTGGTAAATCAAAAGTCCCAGCTCGTGTGCGTTGATGAATAGGAATCCGGCAACGCCTCCTGCAAAGAGAATGCCCATCCGAATGCATTTGTCCGTCAAATCAACAATGCGTCGCTGCCTTCGCATAGCGCGGCAACGGGAAAGCTCTGGTACCAGCAGATCAGAAAGTGAGTACAGAATCACCGCGGGAAACATTAGAATCGGAAAAACCATGCCGTGAATGGTACCATAGTCTGCCATTGCCTGTTGGGAAGAGCCTGCATAACGCGACAGCCCGAAAGGAATCAAAAGCTGCTCCGCGGTATTCAAGCCTGCACGCAGATAGTCATTCAACGCCAGAGGGACGCACAGACGGATCAGGCGTTTTCGCATATGAAGAGGCTCTTTTGAGGATGGGACATGGCAGATGTCCTTCCGATACCGAAAATACAAAAACAGAAAATCGAACATACAGCCGATCGAACTGCCAAATGTAATTGCCCAGCAAGAACGTTCCAGATCCCCGTATGCCCATGTCAGCAGCAGGAGGGTGGTGATCGTCATAGAAACAATGCGCTCTGCAATTTCGATGATGACAAGCTGCTTGATGCGGCCACAGGCGGTAAAATAGCCGGTCATGATACCGCACAGACAGGTGAACGGCAGCAGGATGCCCATGATCCGCAGACTCGAAGCGGCTCTGATATCCTGCAATAGCTGCACAGAAAAGAAGTCGGCAAGCAGAAACAAAAGCACTCCTGCGGCACTGCTGATGATCAGTCCATAGCGCAGGCATGAGGAGACTGCTTCACGCACGCCGCTCAAACGGCGATGACCGAATTCCTCGGCGGAAAGATACATGGCGGCGACGCGAACACCGGAGGTACCTACCAGCATGGCAAAGACGCCGATGGTGGAGATAAGCTGAAGCAGTCCAAGCCCTGCAGCGCCAATCTGATCGGCAAGAAAAACATTGAAGGCAATGGAAATCAGACGTAAGAGAAGATTTGCAGCCGTCAGAAGCAGCGCGCCGCCCAGAATCGAGCTGTTTCGCTCCAAGCCATCACCCCCCGCAATAAATATATAAGCCTCACGCTGTAAAATGCTTTGATTTTACAGCGTGAGGCTTAGGTTGTTATACCAGAATCAGAAAAGGTTTCAAAGCTTATGATCAGGTTTTGCATGAGCCGGCACAGCGCACGGGATTCTAAATTAAACATATAAATGCTTTTATCAAGAATCTGCATTAAAACTCGCCGGATGCGTACATCAGTGCGGACAGTGCACAAAGCGGAGCGGTTTCGCATCGGAGAATGCGGCGACCAAGTGTGCAGATCTGCAAACCCGCCTGTACGGCCTGTTCGATCTCCGATGGCTCAAATCCGCCCTCCGGCCCGGTCAGAATGGCAGCGGTGCGAAAACTATTCTTTTCGATTGCAGCACGAAATGTCAAGTGCTCCTCGTTTTCGTAGAAGCACACAGCCAGATCGGCGGTGGCGGCACGCTCCAGCGCGGCGGTATAGGAAGGCAGAAGAATCACCCGCGGAATCACGCCGCGTCCGGACTGCTCTGCGGCAGAGACGGCGATTTTTTGCCAACGCTCCAGCTTTTTTGCGAGAGACTTTTCGTCCGGACGGGAGACACAGCGCGCGCTGGGAAAACAAACGATTTCGACTGCGCCGAGCTCTGTCGCTTTCTGAATGACATGCTCCAGCTTGTCCGCCTTTGGAAAAGCGATGTAAATACTGCAAGCGACGGCGGCCTCACTTTCAGATGCATTGCATCCCTGCACGACCAAACTGATCTGCCCATCTGACACATCGGAAACGATGCAGTGATAATCATTGCCTTTGCCGTCACAAACCGTAACACGATCGCCATTTTTCAGGCGAAGTACTTTTGCATGAGCGGCGTTTTCACCGCGCAATACCATAAAATGCTCTGATATCTCCCGATCGGAGACAAAAAACCGAGGCATACGACCCCTCCTTGTCTGCATTCATTCTAGCAGAGAATCTGTGCTGGCGCAAGGGAAAAAAACAAAAAAGGTCTTGACAAATGTGGCCGCTTTCATTATAATAAACAAGCGAATTGCAAACGCGAGTGTGCTGGAATAGGTAGACAGGCACGTTTGAGGGGCGTGTGACAACCGTCGTGTGCGTTCAAGTCGCATCACTCGCACCAGAATCCCGACGCTTGCGTCGGGATTTTCTCGTATTTTGCGTATCCTGATTGCATAAAAAGAAATGTGCTGCACGGCACCGAACGGAGGCAATATGGGGTTATTTGATTTGATGATCACGGCAATCGCACTTTCCATGGATGCGTTTGCGGTTTCTATCAGCAAGGGACTTTCCACACAGCACGTACGCCCGCGCCACGCACTCATTCTCGGCAGCTATTTTGGCGGTTTTCAGGCATTGATGCCCTTGATCGGCTTTGCGCTTGCCAGCTCTTTTGCAGAGTATATCAGACAGTTTGATCATTGGATCGCATGTGTTTTGTTGGTGCTGATCGGTGCGAATATGCTTCGTGAGGCGCTGGGCAGGGAAGAAGAGAAACTGAATGACTCTTTCGGTGTGAAAACAATGCTGCCGTTGGCAGTTGCAACCAGTATCGATGCGCTTGCTACCGGTGTGACCTTTGCAGTGACAGAGACGAATATCTGGTGGGCAATCGCGATTGTCGGTGTGACAACCTTCGCTTTTTCTGCCGTAGGTGTAAAAATCGGAAATATCTTCGGCGCAAAGTATAAGGCAAAAGCCGAGTTTATCGGCGGAGTGATTCTGATTCTGATGGGAGTTAAAATTCTGATAGAGCATCTGTCGGGTGCGGCCTAAATACATAGAAGGGGAGGAAGTCTGTATGGATTACCGCTCTGATGAGATAAAGAATGCCGGACAGAAGAAAGAATACTGGGATCTGCTGGACGGAAACCGGTGCCCATTGGGTCGGAAGCATTTGCGAGGTACGCCCATGCAGCGCGGGGAATACCATCTGGTGGTCTTTGTGTGGGTTTTCAACAGCCGCGGGGAGCTGCTGCTGACAAAACGGTCGCCGGAGAAACTATGCTACGCAAATCTGTGGGAAAATACCGGTGGAGCCGCCGTGACCGGGGAGACAAGCTTGCAGGCAATCCGCCGTGAGCTGTGGGAGGAAACGGGGATCTGTGCAGAAGAGAGTGAATTCATTTTTCTGGATTCCTGCCGCGGACGCACATGGTTTTCTGATACCTATGTTCTCAAAAAGGATGTTGCGTTGGAGCAGCTGGTGCTGCAGCCTGGGGAAACCTGCGATGCAAGGTGGGTCACACTTTCGGAACTGAAACGAATGATAGGGCGGCAAATGGTGGCAAAACCAGATGCGGATCGCCTGCAGCGCTTGGAACAGATGCTGACGCAGTATTTTCATGCAACAAAATAACGCCGGATTTGGAATTTTTCCAAATCCGGCAATTTTTTTTAAAAATCCGTTGACGAATGAAAAAAAGTATGATAAAATGTTAGCCTATACTGCGGAAATATGGCTAGCGGCGAATTCCCACCTACTAAAATTAGTATAACACATATCTCTGCTGTTGGCAAGAGCACGATACAACAAAGAGGCAACTGCCCCGCGTGTGTCGTAATAATGTGAATAACACACCCATTGAGTACAGAAAGGCTGTGATGACGCATATGGAAATCAAAGACGTGAAGTTTGGAAAAACCGAGCGCAAGAGTTATGCGAAGTATCAGGAAATTCTGCAGATGCCGAACCTGCTGAAAATTCAGAAGGATTCGTATAACTGGTTCCTGAACGAAGGCTTGCAGGAGGTGTTCCGCGACGTCGCAACGATCACTGACTACACCGGCAATCTGGAACTGTCTTTCCTTGATTATTCTCTGGATGAGAAGCCGAAGTATACGGTGGAGGAGTGCAAGGAGCGCGATGCGACCTATGCAAAACCCATCAAGGTACGTGTCCGTCTGCACAACAAGCAGACCGGCGAGATCAAGGATCAGGAAATCTTCATGGGCGATTTCCCCCTGA
>CAMGMW010000046.1 GCA_946059285.1 uncultured Clostridia bacterium | reverse complement strand
CCGACACAGGCTTTCGCCGCTGAAACTCATGAAGAAGTTGCCACAATGCATACCCATCAGTGGCGTCTTGACCATTATGATACTACATATATTCCGATTGATGATGAAACTCATCTGAAGACTGTCTATCCCGTGTATTACTGCACTGTTTCGGGGTGCACTAATAGCTATTTGGGAAATGGTGCCTCTTCAACCGTCTCTCATACAATGAGTAGTTATTCCTACACAGGAAACAATTATCATTCCGGCAGCCTCCATTATGTCCGCTATGAGCATTCTTGTCTCCAGTGCGGGCGTACTACTGGCTATTGGGATCATTACAGCTGCCCCGGTAATGGGCATTGCATCCTGCCCCAGTCTGTTTTCCCGGTTCTGACAGATAAGTAAGTGACAGCTGAGCAGCGGCATGGGTGAATATTTCTCCCATGCCGCTGCTTGCATTATTGGAGTGCAGTTAAATGATCGTTTTCTTTTACGAAAAGGTGCGCTTAAAGCGCGGCGTTTGGCAGACGGTGAGCATTGTATTGCTGATAGCTTTCCTTTGTGCATTTTTTACTCTCTTTGATGGATTCATTTGCCAGAAAGAACAGGATATGGAGAGCGCCTACGCAGTGATTCCCGTAACTGTCGTCGTATCCAATCTTACTGGCACGAAAACCGATGACCTGAAAATTACAGACTATATTATCAACTACTTTCTCTCTGACAAATATGCCTATGGCGGGGAGCTTCAGGAAAAAGCATTTTCCTCCTATGTGAAGGATGTTTGCCTGAAAGCATCTGTCTATTACAGTCAAGGGACGGGCTTTTCGAGTCGGCAAAAGCTGATTGGCATTACTTCTGTTGATGCCGCATCGGAATTGACACCCGTTTCAGGAAATTCGATTACTTATTTTGAGGGATATGACGAATCAATTTTTACCTCAAATAAAGCGGTGTGTCTCGTTTCAACCGCAGCGGCAGAAGAACTGTCGCAAGATACTGATAATAATGGTAATGTCATATTGACGGTTCAGATGTCGCCTGCTGTGACCGGTGAAGCTTCCACACAGATTTCGCTCGAAATTGCTGGGACGTATTCGTCGAAATCTCAAACGATCTATTGCCCATTCAGCTGCGTTGCCGCAGTACAAACAGAACTGGATGGGAAGATTACGGGGGATAGCTTGAGCGCAACAGTGCGCGATAATCATGAGCTGGACGAATTCCGGCAAATACTGATGCGTCACTTCGCAAATGTAGACCCCTCCGGGCATCAGGAAGAAATTAACAATTCTCCAGTTCTCCGATATCAGCAGTTTGCCGTAACAGTTCATGATGAAACACTCCGCGAAACACTGAATGCTTTGAATCGAAATTTGCAAACACTGTATCGACTAAAACCAATTTTTGCCTGCATAGAGGTCATGATTGGTGCTGCCGCAGGTTTTTTCTATATTCATATCCGAAGGCGGGAATTTGCCATTGCACGATCTCTTGGTACAAAACGCATTGAAACGGTCATTATGGTATTCGTCGAGATATGTCTGATGTTTTTGGTTGGCGCAGCTATTGGAACAATTCTCATCCTGTTTGTCCAAGAGACTGCCACCCAATATGCCATGGCCGCAGCACTCTTTTTTGCTATGAATGTCGGGGCAATTACAGCTTGCTTGATGGCAACTGGAAAAAGCGGAATCCGATTACTACGGGAGGTTGAGTAGTATGTCCGTATTATCTGTGCAAAGTGTTTCTTATTCATACAAAACAAAATACCAAACTGTTCAGGCTGTAAAAGACGTCTCCTGTGATTTGAGTGCTGGAACTTTTTATGCGTTAGTCGGCAAAAGTGGAAGTGGGAAGACAACGCTGCTTTCATTACTGGCAGGATTGGATACGCCGCAGAGCGGAGACATAATAGTCGGCGGCCAAAGTTTGCGGGAAATAGACGTGGATATCTACCGTCGCAAGCAGGCGTCTGTGATTTACCAAAGCTATAATTTGTTTCCACTTATGACTGTTTGTGAAAACGTCATGTATCCCTTAAAATTGCTGAGGCATTCCGATGCCGATGCAAAAAAAGAGGCGCAGATTGCTCTTGAAAAAGTAGGTCTGGGCGAAAGCTATTGGAAGCGACTTCCTGCCATGCTGTCAGGCGGCGAACAGCAACGAGTCGCAATTGCCAGAACATTAGCCGTTCATGCGCAGATCATTCTCGCAGATGAGCCTACGGGAAATCTGGATACAGAAAACAGCACACAAATTATTCAGCTGCTTTCCAGACTGGCACATGAGGAAAACTGCTGTGTAGTGGTTGTCACACATGATCTGGAGGTAGCCAAAGCAGCGGATGTTGTATTCCGTATGGACAGCGGCAGAATCAAGGAGGAAACTGTATGACCCCTTTGAAACAGCTCTTTCGACAACCGGTTCGTTTGTTTGCAATCTTCCTGCTGGTGGGAATGGCCTCCGCTTTTATCTGCCTGAGCGCAGGCGTATTTGCATCCGCTAAAGCAACGCTCGCGCAAATTGAAGAGCGCTATGTGACCATTGGTGTCCCAACAACGGAGACAGCAGACGTGGCAACAGAGTACAACGGGCTAACGCTCCACCATGAAGAAAGTGTAATAAGTCAAGATATGTGGGCGTATATGGATCAGCTTGCTGCGGATGGAACAGTCATAAAAGGTGCGTACCAACAAAAATATATCAGTGCTTATTGCCCCTCCATTCAGAGTGTTACCAGCGGCAAGGAAGACGGCACATATGCGCCAAGCCTTGATTCTCCGTATAACAGGGCAATTATGATCGTTCGGGTTACATCGGTAGATAAAACGAATCTGCCGGAGTCTACTGAACTTGCTTCAGTATCTGTTACTGCTTCGATTGAAAACGTTGTTAAAATGCATCCGGACTATGCTGTTCGCAGCACACTGCGCCTCATCATAGGGTGCAACTCTCAGGAAGAGTTAGATGCTCTTGATATCCGTCCCGGAGGGCGGTATTTGGTCTTTGGATCAGATTACATTGACCGCGATTTGGAACTGCGTACAACGTTGGCAGGAACGCACCGATGCTCTGTGGAAGATATTGATTTGTCTAGAATATCCTATGATTTGACAGAGGACGAAAAGAAAACAGCTTCGCCAGATTTTCTGCCGATAGCAAAATATTCCTCTGGTGAAAAAACGACCATTCTAGGGCAAGACATGGTTGATGCAATAGATTCCTGCACAATGACCGTTACACATTGGCATGGCTTGTATTCTGAAACACAACTGGACTATGCAATTGACGGCTCTGAAACAGGTGTGTTGCTAAACGACCAATACCTTGATGCATACATGACCCAGTTGGAAACGGATCTGGATGTTTTTCTAAGCTCGAATGCAGGAGTGGAATGGCGAAGCGCAGTTCAAGAATTGGATACGCAATATCATACTGTCAGTGTAATTGGTACAGATCTTCTGGAAAGCATGTATTGTTTCCATCAAAAGGACTCTTTCGTAACAGAAGGACGGAGTTTTGGGGCGGACGATTATAAAAAAGGCTCTAATGTCTGCCTGATTTCTGAAACAACTGCCCTCGCAAGCGGACTCGGTATAGGGGACAGCATTGATTTGTCGTTCTATTGGGGTCCAAACCCTCTTGCTGATTTAACAGCTCCGGAATGGAAGGTACAGCCACAGCGTTTTTCCCAAAAGATTGGGGTTTCGGGTGATGCGAAAACGTATCAGATTATAGGGATTTACCGACAGTCAGACTTGTGGGATACCGCAGACTATCGCTTCCTTCCGAATACCGTCTTTGCCCCTAACACTTCTCTGCCAGAAAACTGCTATAGTAGTCGAAATGGCGTTTTCTTTACATACGTTTTGCAGAACGGAAAGGTATCTGCGCTCCAAGATGCACTGGAATCGCATGGATACCCGGCAAACATTCTGTTTTGCTTTGATAACGGATACACTGAAATCGCTGAAACTTTGCATGGATTTTACAGCAGTGCGCAGCAGCTTCTTTTCGCTGCCTGCATAACAGCAGGTGCGGCCCTGTTCGTATTTCTTGCTCTGTTTGTAAACCGTCAACGGCGGACGCTTGGCCTGATGCTTTCGCTTGGTTCCGGTAAAAGGACCGCTGTGATGTTTAGCTGGAAGATAGCTGCAATACCTATCATCCTTGCGACAATAACTGGGATCATTGTTGGAATCCTTACAATGAATGCTACGACACTAAATCTGTTTTCCTCCGTTTCAGAAGTGCTTAATACAAGTTTGAGCGGTGCAGCCACGATTGGATATAACGATATGATAACGGAAGTCGTATCAATGCCAATTGCGGTTATTGTGGCAGGTGTCCTGCAACTGATTGTTTATATTGTGGCGACTTACCTGCATTTGCAGCGGTTGGCGCAACGATCCCCGCTTGAGTTAGTGCGGAAAGGCTAAGTTTCAGTATTGACAAGAAAAAGCAAACTTGATTGGTTATCAATTCCAATACTTCATTTAGAGAGCGCCCTGTCATGATTATGTGCAGGGCGCTCTCTTATGAGGAAAATACCCTTGACAAATCTCGTCTCAGGAGGCGATACAATGAAAATCGGTAAGAGGCTGCTCCTGATATTGTTTACCGTTCTCTTCTCGACTACTATTACTTTTTTTGTCATCCGGCTCATGCCCGGCGACCCTGTGGAGACGATGGCCGTCAACATTCATGCAGGAATGGGCGTATCCTGGGAAGAGGCCGTGGAACAGGCAAAAGCGCGCTTGAATTATGACCCGGATATTCCGCTTGCAAAACAGTATATCAGTTATCTGGGGCAGATCGTCCGGGGGGATCTGGGAGATTCCATTCTTCGGCGGGCGCCTGTCTCGGAGATCATCGCTGAGGTGTTGCCGTGGACCCTGCTGGTTTCCTCCGTCGCGCTGTTGATCTCCTTCCTTTTGGGGACTCTCCTTGGCGTATACTGCGGCTGGAAACGCAAGTCGCTGCTGAACAAGCTGATGACGGCCTATGATTCCGTGATCGGCTCGGTACCCGCATTTATCATCGGCTTTCTTTTGATTATCCTTTTTTCCGTCAAGCTGGGCTGGCTTCCCATGCGGGGAAATTATGACACGGACCTGACACCGGGCTGGAACAGTGCGTTTATCGCCAGTGTGGCAAAACACGCAGTCCTTCCCATCCTCACATGGGTGCTGACCTCCGTCGGCGGTTGGGCGCTTGGCATGAGGGCGCTGGCAGTCAGCGTGCTGGGAGAGGATTACATTATTTCGGCGAAAGCGCGGGGCCTGCGTCAACGGCGGATCGTCGGCTCCTATGTGGGAAAGAATGCCATTTTGCCGCAGATCACGCAGCTTGCCATCACCTTTGGCAGTATGTTTGCCGGTTCCGTGCTGGTGGAAAACACCTTTAATTATCCAGGTATGGGCTATTTCTTCAGTTCCGCCATCTCCGGCCGTGACTACCCTCTGATGCAGGGAATGTTTCTTGTCCTGACCATTGCAATCGTGCTTGCAAACCAGGCGGCGGAGATCCTGTATTCTGTCATTGATCCGCGGATCCGCATAAGGGGGAAATGATATGAAAAGGAAGAATCATATCCGCACACCGGTCTCAGACAGTGAAGCACTGGCAAGAGCGTATCATGTGTCAAAATCCTCCTCAAAGGATTCTTTTTTCGGGTTCTTCCGGGCTCTGGGCAAGAATAAAAGCGCTTGCTTTGGGGCGGTGATCCTTCTGATCTTTTTCCTGACGGCTGTTTTCGGCCCCTTGCTGATCGACGCCGACGATATGCGGTCCGACATGGCCAATAAGCTGCTGGGACCGTCCGCAGAGCACATCCTCGGGACCGACCACATGGGCCGTGACACCTTGAAAATGATCATATATGGGGCGCGGGAGGTCCTTACCGTTGCTGCCACCACAGCAGTTATGACGCTTGTTATTGCGACTGTCATGGGCATGCTTGCCGCCTTTACCAAGGGCGTGGTGAACTGGCTGCTCAATATTCTGATCGATGTGATCATGACTGTGCCGTCACTGCCTGTCATGATGCTGCTGTCCATGATCGTCAAGGCAAACAATTATTTCACCTTTGCTTTTGTCCTTTCCATTTGGTCCTGGGCAGGCCTTGCCAAGGCGATCCGCGCACAGATCCTTTCTGTGATGACGAGAGACTACATTTCCGCTGCCAGGATCCTGGGACTGCCCACACGGCACATTATTTTCAATGAGCTGCTGCCCGGCATCACCTCTTACCTTACCATGAATATGATCTTCACCATGCGCAACTCCATCTCCTCGGCGGTCTCATTGATGTTCCTCGGCATGGCGGATTTTTCTGCGACCCATTGGGGCATGATGATCCAGATCGCCGTATCCAAGACCGCCGCTATCTATGGCTCCAGTGCCCTGTGGTATTTCCTCTCGCCCATTGCCGCCATCGCAATTTTCGGTATGGGCTGTTTCTTCTTTTCCCACGGCCTGGATGAAGTGCTGAATCCCCGGCTCCGCACCGAATAGGAGGATTTGAAATGGATAAGATTCTTCTGGAATTTCGGGATATTTGTGTGGACTTTCCCCTCGATCGGGGCAGCCTGCGGGCTGTTGACCATGTTTCACTGGATCTGCATAAAGGCGAAATCTTGGGTGTCGTTGGGGAGAGCGGCTCAGGAAAGACAACCCTTGCCTCCACAGCCCTGAATATCGTTTCGGCACCTGGCAGGATCACCTGCGGGCAGGTGCTGTATGAAGGGACCGACCTGCTGAAGCTGCCGCCGGATAAAAGTCGCCAGTTTAACTGGCAGAATATTTCCATGATCTTTCAGGCTGCTCAGAACTCCCTGAATCCGCTGCTCCGCATTAAGGATATTTTCATTGAGACCGTCCGCGCGCACACCTCGGGGATGAGCAGCGCACAGATCCTTGACAAGGCAGGCCGCCTTCTCCGCCAGGTGCGTCTCGACGCGGACCGGGTCCTGAACGCCTATCCGCACCAGCTCTCCGGCGGGATGAAGCAGCGCACGATCATTGCCCTGAGCCTGATCCTGGACCCCAATGTGCTGATCCTCGACGAACCGACGACTGCGCTGGATGCCATAACACAGGCTTACATAATGGACATTTTATATGATATTCATGAGGCGCTGGGCATCTCCATGATTCTGAATACCCACGATGTTGCCCTGGTAGGAAAAATGTCAGACCGCGTGGCCGTGATGTACGCCGGTCAGATCGTAGAGATCGGTGAGACCCGCAGCATTTTTTCAGCGCCGCAGCATCCCTATACACGCGGCCTGCTGCGCGCCATGCCCTCTCTGACCGATGACGTAACACAGCGCAGGGCGATCCCCGGTTCTCCGCCGGATCTGATCCACCCGCCGGCAGGCTGCCGTTTCCATCCGCGCTGTGAGAAAGCGATCGCGGGAAGCTGCGACGCTGCGCCCCCTGAGCTGCACGAAACTGCACCGGGGCATTTTGCAAGATGCCACGTCTGCGGAAAGGAAGGGGACACAAATGGATAAAGCAACACCGCTCCTCAGCCTCGAAGATGTATCCATGGAGTTCAGCAGTTCCGGCGGACTGTTCCGCAAAAAGCAGAAAAACACGGCGCTCTCCCATTTTTCACTGGATATTATGCCCGGCGAGATGATCGCCGTTGTGGGAGAATCCGGCTGTGGGAAGACCACCATCGGCAAGCTGATCAATCATGTCTACCGCCCAACCGGCGGCTGTGTCCGTTTCGAGGGGCGCGATCTGGCAGCCCTCAAAAAAGGATCTGCGGAATATAAACGCTACCGCCTGGCTGTGCAGATGGTGCATCAGGACAGCTATGCAGCCCTCAACCCCTCGCGCACGATCTTCCAATCGCTGTGCGCTCCACTGCTGGTGCACGGCATTGCCAAAAATCGTCTGGAAGCCCTTGACGAGCTGGTAAGGCTGTTTGGACTTGTGGGCCTAACCCCGGCAGAGGATTTCCTGTTCAAGCATCCCCACCAGCTTTCTGGCGGCCAGCGGCAGCGTGTGCTGCTGGCAAGAGCGTTGAGCGGCAAGGCGGAGCGATGCCTCCGTGCAGCAAAGCGTGGCAGAAGGTATTGCGCTGTTCGCGGAGGACATTGAGGCCGGAAGAAAAGCCGCCTCGGAGATCGCGGACGCTCTTGCGGAGCTGGCAAAGCAGCCGCGCCCGCTCATGAACAGCAAACAGGCTGAGACAATTCTTGCTGAGGCGAAAAACAAAAACGCCGCCGATACCGGCGACGTTACAAAGCGATCGATTAAAAGAACAAAAGACATTAGCTCATTTTCAGAATCCTCTCCACGTGTACAATCAACGAATGCGCAGCAGGACGCAAAATATGCGGATCGTTCCGGTACGGAGATCGATACACAG
>CAMGMW010000045.1 GCA_946059285.1 uncultured Clostridia bacterium | reverse complement strand
AAGAAGCTCAATCCGGCGGGTGCACTGTTTGACTATGCCAAGCTGGGTGACGTGTCCAAAAACGAGATTGCCAAGCTGGACGCGGAAACCGTTTATACGCTGGCGCTGGAATATGCCGAGGAATTTGATCCCGATTTTGCCGCTGTGCTGCAGCGCGATCCGGCTTATGCCAAAGCCATTCTCTCCATCGGCAGAGGCGGAAAAAAGCCCCGCAAGGATCTTGCGACCTGGAAGGATGTCCGTCCGTATATGGGCTTCTTCTATGACGAGTTTTTCTCCTCCGAAGGCTTCCCCGCTCAGTTTGATCACGCGGTCATCCGCAGTGCGCTGGAAAAATTCCTCGCTGTCTATCATCCTGCCGACGACGCCTCCGTTTGGTTCGATAAGGTCAAGGCTGTCACTGCCGAGATCGGCTTTGCCGCCGACATGAAGGCATATAAGGCAAATCCTGACGCCTACCCCGGCTCTGTGGCGGATGTGTCCGCCTTCCTGCGGATCGCTGTCACCGGAAAGAGCAATTCACCCGATCTATACACCGTCATGCAAATTCTGGGCTGCGAGCGTACCGTTACCCGCATCCGCCGCGCCATGGAGGAGCTTTGAAATGCAGCCGCGGATTTTGGATATGAGCGCAGACCGCAGAAAGGCGCATTATAACTATTTCCGCACGATGGCAAATCCCTATGCTTCTGTCACGGTCAACTGTGACATCACCCATCTGCGGGAAACGGTCTGTCAGAAAAGCCTTCCGATGTTTTTGACCGTTCTCTATTGCGCGGCGAACGCCGCCAATGATGTGCCTGAGCTGCGCCGTCGTATCTGCGGAGAAACCGCTGTAGAGTATGACTCCTGCGACAGCTCCCACACCGTCGCGCTCCCGGACGGGACTTACTGCTACTGCCGTTTGGATTGCCGCCGCCCCTTTGCGGAATTCATCCCCTATGCCCTGGAAAAAGTGCAGCAGGCAAAGCGCACACCCAGCATTGATGACGGCAACGACGCAGATTCTCTGCTGTTCGTCACCACACTGCCGTGGATCAGCTTTACCTCCGTCAGTCTTCCGACTCCCTCGCCCGCAGACAGCAACCCCCGCATCACCTTTGGCAGATTCTTTGAACAAGATGGGCGCATCTTGATGCCGGTCAGCCTGACCGTACATCACGCGCTTGCCGACGGGCGGCATATGGCGGCTTTTTTTGAGACTTTTGATCGCTATACCGCATCCCTGTAAAGTCAGGGTCGCTGCAGAACTTCTGTCCTGCAGCGATCCTTTTTTATAGACTTTATGAGCGAAAAAGTCCGTATTTTGCATGAACGGCGGTATTCAGAAGCCGTCTCCTGCAAATTCCGGTTGACAACTGATGAATCTCGTGTTATAACTGTATCGAGATTATTAATACAGTTATAACATATTTCCAGAAAGGAGGCTGACCATTGATCGTTCTAAACCATCGCGACCCACGTCCGATTTATGAGCAGTTGCAGGAAAAACTGCGCCGCATGATTCTCTCCGGCGCCATTGAAGCAGGCAGCCGAATGCCGTCGGTGCGGGAACTGGCGGCGGAGCTTGCCATCAATCCCAATACCATCCAGCGTGCCTATCGCGGATTGGAGGCACAGGGCTTCATTTACACAGTCGCCGGAAAAGGTTCCTTTGCGGCGCCTCTGTGCGAGGTGGACGACAGCCATCGGCAGGAATTGACCAAAAAGCTGCTTGCCGTTTCCAGAGAGCTGCTGCAGCTCGGCATGAGTAAGGACGCGCTCATTAAACTGATACAGGAGGACACTGCAAATGATTGAAGTCAAGCATCTGACAAAGCGGTTTGGGCGTTTCACTGCGCTGGACGACCTTTCCCTAACAGTCCCCACCGGTGCGATCTATGGTCTGGTGGGTCCCAATGGGGCCGGAAAATCCACCGTGATCCGCCATATCACCGGCATTTACCGGCAGGACTCCGGCGAAGTTTGCATTGACGGCATTCCGGTCTATGAAAACGCTCCGCTCAAGTCGCAGATCGCCTATATCCCGGATGATATTTTCTTCTATGCCTCTGCCGGTCTGCGTGACATGATGAAGTTCTACGCCGGGCTGTATCCCCATTTTGACCGGACAATGTATCAGGCTCTGCTGCAGCTTTTCTCTCTGGATGAAAAACAGCCGCTGCGTCAGTTCTCCAAGGGTATGCAAAAACAGGCGGCGTTCCTGCTGTCCATCTGCACCCGACCCAATGTGATTGTTCTGGACGAACCGGTGGACGGTCTGGATCCCGTCATGCGCCGTCAGGTATGGAGTCTGCTGATGCAGGACGTCAGCGATCGAGGCACTACGGTACTGCTCTCGTCTCACAATCTGCGGGAACTGGAAGATGTCTGCGATCATGTAGGCATCATGCACAAAGGAAAAATGCTGCTTGCACGCACCCTGTCTGAATTGCAGGACAACGTAGTCAAAGCGCAGGCTGTTTTTGCGGATGAGCGCAGGCCGGAAAACCTGCGGATTCTTCACGAAAGCACCTCCGGGCGCATTCATACGCTGATCATCCGTGGAGCGCAGGAAGCCGTCACGACGGCGCTGGAGGCGCTGTCCCCCGTTTTCTACGACATCATTCCCCTGACGCTGGAGGAAATCTTCATCTATGAATTGGGAGGTGTGGACTATGAAGTCAAAAGTATCATTCTGTAACCGCACGCTTCTGCGCAAAAACATCACGCGCTTCACGCCTCTCTGGGCATTGTTCCTGTTTTCCGTTTTGGTCGCGCTGCCCGTGATGCTGCTGGTGCAGACCTCATATTATTACTATGATTCGTTTGGCCCGGTCAGCGTTGCCGGACTCCACGCCGAAAGTATCGTGGACTATCTTTCTGAGAGCGTTCCCATTGTCGGAATCGTCCTTAACATCATTTACGGCTTTCTGTGCGCCGCCGCCTGCTTCGGCTATCTGCACAGACGCCGCAGCGCCTATATGCTGCACGCCTTTCCCGTCACCCGTGCCGAACTGCTGCGCACCAATCTTTTGAGCGGTTTTTTGTTTGCCGCCGTCCCATATCTCACTGCAATTTGGCTGTGCCTTCTTGTCACGGCGGTAAAGGGCGCCGTGTGCGCCGCCACGCTTTCCTCGCTGCTGACGTGCTTTGTTACGCTCATGCTGCAATTCATTACCTTCTACGCTCTGGCGGTATTCAGCATGCTTCTGTCCGGAAAAACCTTCTTCGCGCTGTTGGTCTATGCAGGTCTGAATGTCGCACCGCTGATTTTTGAATTGTTGACACGGTATATCGTCGAGCCGATGATCTACGGATATCAGTGGACCGGTAATATGCTGACCTTCTATTTCACGCCGACCTGGTACTTTATAACGCAAGAGCATGCATCGCATCCCACGCTGTTTGCGCTGATTGCCGCGCTGGTCGCCTGCGGATTCCTTGTGCTGGCCTGGGTTCTGTACCGCCGCCGCCATCTGGAAGCCACGGGAGAGGGTATCGCGTATCCTGCCGCACGCCCGGTTTTCAAGTATCTCTTCGCGCATCTTTGCGCTCTGTGCCTCGGCTGTCTGCTCTGGATCATCATTGGAGGCGATTCCAGCGCGATCCGCCAAGCGCTGCCCATTTTGATCGTCTGTCTGACTGTGGCCGGCTTCATCGGCTACTTCGGCGCGGAAATGATGCTGCGACGCACGGTACGCGTGTTTCAGGGTCGAGCGTTTCTGGGGTTTGCGGTGTATACCGTGCTGCTCGTTACCATGCTGCTTTTCGTTCGCTTTGATGTGCTCGGCGTCGCCCGTTATGTGCCGGACACCGGCTCACTGCGGGAATGCACGGTGGAATGCGGCCCGGAGATCACCTTAACGGATGCGGCGGACATCGAGCGGATCACCGCACTGCACCGCACGCTGACCGAGGACTGGAACCGCAGCACGGAAACGCAGTCCGTTAACGGCTACCTCTACCTCACCTACACCCTGAAAAACGGCGCGACTGTGGAGCGCAGATATCCATACAGTTATGCCGACACAGAAACGCTCACGCTGATGAAAGAATTATACAGCCGCCCCGATATCGTCTTGCGCTATCTTGATGATATCTGCTTTTTCGACGCAAGTGAAGTGACTGCCAACTTCCACAGCAACAGTGTCGCGCTGCGCTCAACATCGCTGGAAGCGCTCAAGGAAGCCGTCCGGCAGGACATAGCGGCGGGTAACTTCCTGCTGGGGAACCGGATGATTGACAAATCGGTCTCCTATGATTGCTCGTTTGAATATCAGCTTAGCACAAAGGACGGTGATGTCTGCTGGCAGTATCTCCCCGTTCCGGGAACAGCAGAAAATACCATCCGTTATCTGAACAGCATAAAGTATAGCATATCATAACCCGAAAAAGCAGACCTAGAAGGTCATGGAGAAAAGGAAAGCACGAAGAGAAACCATTCGATTTCTCTTCGTGCTTTCCTTTTACATTCCGCAAACCGCCCGCAAACTGTAAAGCACATACGCAGCGCGGTCCCGCCGCGATGGAATGGTGGGTGCCGTGCGCCACATCTGCCCCCGCTCCGGGAACGATGAACACAGTCCGCGATTTTCAATCGATTGCGGTTACAGCGTCGACATGTGTGGGTCTATCTCAGTGGGCTTCATGGCAGCAGGCTTTCGCTGTTGTTCAAAACCGAGGTACTGTACAAGAACAGGATGTCGGCGCCATCGAAGTCGATAAACCTGCCCAAAAAAGCCGGAGACAGATAGCGCGTATCCACCAAAGTGATCCTGCGGTAACCGGAAGTGAGCAGCGGCGCCAGACTGCTGCCAAACGAGTCGCGGAAAATCACCAGCTCACGTTCTTCTTCAGCATTGGGATTGTCAATGGTAATCAGCGCCAGAGAGCCGGATAAATACAGCTCATACCCGTCTTTTCCTGCCGCCTTCTCCAAATCGTACAACGGTGATTCCACAGGTTCCCCGGTGTCCCAGCAGAACACCTCTAGCGCGGACAGTGTTTCGCCGGTCAAATAGCAGAGCCTGTCCGGTTCAAGAGGCAGCGCCGCCTGCCCGGAGTATACGCCGAGAAAATGGTCGGTCGCTACCGTTTCAGTATAAGCTGTGTCAGTCAACCGTGCGCCCATCGCCTGAGCCAGAAGATCTGCAACGCCAATCAGCGTTTCCTGTTTCCAATGGGTATCGGAACGGTAGTAGTTCTCAATGGAAAGCTGCTCAGTCAGGTCTATATAGGTGGCATAGTCCAGCGTTTCATTGCGGACCGTCTCGAACAGCGCCTCATAATCCATGGCAGGATAGCCGTTTTGCTCCGCCAGATAATAGCATTTGTCCGGTACAACGGCAAGATAGACGTTGCTGTTTTCCAAATAGAGGTCATTGATTCTTCTGAAGTTGGAAAGCGCCCGGTTGAGAGAGTCCTCGTCCAGAGGATACTCCAGCTTAGCCGCATAGCCGTCCTCAATGTAGATGTCGTTGACCAGCTTTTGCCCAAAAACATATTTATTAACGGCGGCATTCAGCGTGCGAAAGGTCTCCCGCATGGGGAACTGATCCGTGGCGTATTCCTCAAACTCATCCATGAATCTGTTTTTCAACAGAACGCTTTGAACGCTCAATTCCGGAAACTGCGCCAGATGGCGCCGCTCTGCATTCGAATATTCCTCAGCCGGCTTGATCCAGCACCAGACTGAAAGTCCGAAAAGCAAGGCGGTTAGCAGGACGATCAGAACAATGTTTTTATGCTTTGTATTCATGATCTTGCCCTCTCAGAAGCGGAAATAGAGGAACGGATTAAAAGACCCGTTGACGAGGCATGCCGTGACCACCAGTAAAACAGCCGACAGCGCAATTGGTTCAAGGACGTTGATGGTACGCTGCAGCACCGTTTTTTTGCGCAGCATGACCACCGCATTTCGCAGTAAGGGCGTAGTGCCAACGGCAGCCAGAACCAAAACGATGGCATAGTTTCTCAGATAAAACAGTCCCTCCGCAGAAGCAAACGGCAGGCCTCCGAGCCCAAACATGGCCGCCAGATGCTCACCCGCATGGGGCAGGCTCTGTGCATTAAAAATCACAAAGCTGACCACGACAAAGAACAGCGTATATAGGTGGGAAAAGACCTTCGCCTTTTTCAGTATGGGCAGAAGCCACAGCTTTTCTATCATCAGCAAGAACGCAAAAAGCAGTCCCCAGACGACAAAATTCCAAGCGGCACCGTGCCACAATCCGGTCGCCACCCAAACGATAAGTATGTTGAGCAGCCATCTCGCTTTCGGAACGCGGTTGCCTCCCAGCGGAATATAGAGATAGTCGCGAAACCAACCGCCCAGCGTCATGTGCCAGCGCCGCCAGAATTCTGTAATGCTTCCGGAGACATAGGGATAATCGAAGTTCTCCGGAAAGCGGAAACCGAACAGATGCCCAAGACCGATCGCCATATCGCTGTATCCTGAAAAGTCATAATAGATCTGCAGCGTGAAGGCTGCAGCATACAGCCACACATACAGAATCGATGGGTCCGTCGACGCAAGGAAGGTTTCGCACAGTTCTCCCATCGTGTTCGCAATGAGGACCTTTTTCCCAAGCCCGATTAAAAAACGGCGAATCCCTAACGCGGCGCCCTCAAGCGTATGGCTGCGATGCTCAAGCTGCTGCGCGATCTCAGAATACCGCACGATAGGTCCCGCAATCAGTTGCGGGAACATCGCAATATATGTCGCAAGGCGCAGGAGATTTCGCTGTGCCGCCGCTGTCCCGCGGCTGACATCGATGAGATAGCTGAGCATCTGAAACGTGTAAAAGCTGATTCCGATGGGAAGCGAAATATGCAGCAGCGGCACAGACAGTCCCGTGGTGGCGTTGAAGCTTTCGATGAAAAAGTCTGCATACTTGAAATACAAAAGAAATCCGAGGGTAACAGTCACGGATAAGGCGGTACAGACCTTGCCCCGAACCGTACCCCGGTATTTCTCGATCAAAAGTCCAAACACATACCCCAACAGAATGGAAACCGCCATCAGCAGCACATACCGCGGCTCACCCCAGGCGTAAAACACGAGGCTGCCGATCAGCAGAACCGGTGTTTTCAGCCGTTTCGGGACAGCGAAATAGGCAATCAGAATCAGTGGCAGAAAATAGTACAGAAACGGAATGCTTGAAAATAACATTACTGTGCCTTACTCAATCCACTGATCACAAAGCACCTCTACCTCACCGGTCAGTGCACTTGTTGCCGTATCGCGGAAGTTGTTGACCAAGCCTTCATTGCCAAAGGCATACAGAATATAGTTGTCCAGCGTAAGCATGACCAATTTTTCCGGGAAGCCGCATATGAAATGATAATTCAGAATAGAATCTTTAATCTCCGTACCGACATCGCCTGCCTCTGCATCGGTCACATGAACTACCGCGCCTGTAAAGATATTGGCGTTCATCAAATGGTTCAGAGAGGCAGCGTTATCCAGATAACCGTGCACCGACTCCGGGATGATAAGCACATAATTCAGCCCGTCGACGTCGGTAAGCTGGAACTCATCCGGCGCATCCATCTTGCTGTTTTCGGTCTGGTTGCCACCGTAGCAGGGGAAACGGCTGTCCTCAGGCATGGCATCCCAGATAGCGGACAGAATTTCAAGCGAGTCGGAGTAGGCAGTCACGTTTTCAGAAGGCGTGTTACCGTCGTCCGAAGGCTGATTCGCCTCGCCGCAGGCGGCAAGACACACGATCATCATCAGCGCCAAAAAAAGTGCAAATAGTTTTTTCATGTTGGATTGTCTCCTTTAAAATGATTTGAATGTTAGAACAAGCTGCTCGGCATAATGAATATATCATATTACTCAGAAAATACAAGCAGAATTTCAAAATTACATAATAAACCGCCGTTTTTCCAATACCGCCAGGGTGATCAACGAAAGCGCCAGTATGGAACAGTATCTCAAAAGAACCATGTCTCAAGCGGTGTCCCGCATCGGTAAGAGCAAACACGCAACAGACCTACGGTACATTATGACCGATGTTCCGTGTTCATATACCGCATTCAACCAAGTTTCGTCCATGATCGAGGCGAACTGTCTTGACGAGTATGCGTCTGTCATTGCGGGGGAGCAGCGAAACCTTATTACAAATCAAAGGCTTCTTCCATCGCCTGAGACACATACCTTCCTCATGTCGCGCTTTGCGCTTTTACTTCATGGTTTCGGACTATGCGGATTCATGGGCAGTATTCCGGCGTCGGTTTTTGACGCATCGCCGAGATGCTGCGTTTGCAGTCCGTTCATCGCAAATCGGCAAGCTCATAAATCAGTCTTTCGGTTTTTTTCCAGCCAAGGCAGGGGTCGGTAATAGATTTTCCATATACCCCGCCATCCGGCTTCTGGCAGCCGTCCTCAAGATAGGATTCTATCATCAGACCCTTGAC
>CAMGMW010000044.1 GCA_946059285.1 uncultured Clostridia bacterium | reverse complement strand
TGACGTAGAATCAACGCATCATTTGTCGAAACAGCGGAGATCAAATTCATGAATGTCAGATACCAATGCCGCCGTTCACTAAAAGGGCGATGATACCGAAACGGTCTCATCGCCCTTTTGTGCTTGCCTCTTATAACAAATTCCAGTGTCTGTAAGGTGCCGGTGTTCTTGTGAACACCGCGACATCAGTAGCCGAATGTCTCCTTTGCGAGGGCGATCTGCCGCATGGCAGGCACGCCGAAGGGACAGTTTCGATCGCAGGAGCCGCATGACAGACACTCTCCAGCGTGGTGTTCAAGCAGGCTGTAGTGCATTGCGACTGTTTCAGGAACAAAGCCCTGCGCAATCGCCAGATTCAAATACTTATTGATGCTTGCAACATCAATTCGTACCGGACAGGGTGCGCAATGTCCGCAATACATGCATCTTCCTGAAAAAGAGTGCTTGTTTAGATGACTCAGCACCGGCGCGTAGTCCCGTTCTTCCTCCGGCGTTTCAAAATACCGAACGGAGGCGCGAATCTCTTCCGGCGTATGAAAGCCGCCCAACACCGTAGCAACGGCGGGTCTGGTAAGTGCGTAGTGGAGACACTGCGCCGGCGACAACTTGACGCCGAACGGCGACAGCTTTTCATCCAGCAGATCACCGCCGCCAAACGCCTTCATCACCGTGATACCGACGCCGCGGGCAGCACAGGTCATGTAAAAGTCCTCTCTCACCGGGTCAAAATTGTGCAGCGGGTTTTCATAGCTCTCGTCTGCCCAGAGATCCTCCAGATTCTCAGACGGCGGCACCATGTCATAACAAGGGTTCAGGCTGAACAGCACGACCTCAATATCGCCCAGCTCCACTGCCTTTTTCGCTGTGACCGGATTATGTGAGCTTACGCCAATATGTTTGATGACACCGGCCTTTTTCAATTCCTGTGCATATCGGTATATCGGTCCCTCAAACACCTTGCGAAAATCCTCTTCGCCGTCGATACAGTGCAGCATGCCAACGTCGATATAATCTGTTCCGATGTTCCGCATCATGTTTTCAAAGGACTTCTTGGTCAGTTCAAAATCCCTCGTCCGCAGATACTGCTCATTCTCCCATGCAGTGCACAGATGCCCCTGAATAAAAACACTCTTTCGTTCACGGCCGAGACCCAGCCCAAAATTCCGATGGAGCTGCGGATCGGAATTATACATATCAAAATAATTGATGCCATTTTCCAGCGCGGTTGCCACCAGAGCGCATGCGTCCTTTTGGCTCTTATTTACAAACCCCTCGCTGCCCATGCCGATCTCGCCGACGCTGATTTCCGTATTGCCGAGTTTTCTGTATTGCATAAACAATCCTCCCTGTTCGATCGTTTCCCGCGGTGGAAGAGAGCACCCCGACCGCTGAACTGAAGCCGGGGTGCCCTTTTCATTAGAATGCCGCCTTATAAATCTCTACTGCATCCTGAAAACGGATGGGAATGAAAGCGCCATCCTGGTAAGCCATGGTGCCGGGGAGATTGAATCTCTCTGCATATTTTTCAATATCCTCATACTTCGCACCCAGCTCACTCAGCTTCTTCGGCATGCCGATCTTTTCATAGAAGGCTTCCAGCTCCTGAATGCCGCGCTCTGCGATTTCTCTCTCCGGCAGTGAGGGATCTACGCCAAATACATTAACGGCAAAGTCCACATAGCGGTAGAGGTTCTCATCACGCATTGCCCAGCGCATCCAGTGCGGCGTCAGTACGGCAAGACCCTCGCCATGCGTGTTGTCGCACGCCTCATTGATGGAATTCTCCAGCCCATGCACACTCCAAGAGACATAGTTGCCTTTGACGATGTATCCGTTGTTGCCCCAGGAGCCGCAGTACATAATATTCGCACGCGCCTCATAGTTGTCAGGCTCGGCCAAAGCAATCGGTGTATACTTAATCAGGGTCTTTAACATGCCCTCCGCAGTGCGCGCCTGCAAATAGGCTCTCTTTTCATTGGAAAAATAGGACTCAATGATATGGCTCATAATGTCAGAAACGCCGGCAGCCGTCTGCTTTGCGGGCAGTGTGTAGGTGAACTCCGGGTTCAGATAGGAAACACGCGGACGCATGTAAGGTCCGTGGGCGCCCGCCTTCTTGTGCGGTACGATGGTGTCGTTCAGCCATGTGCTGCCGGTCGCCATTTCGGAGCTGGTTGCGGGAATCGTAAGAACAGTCAGAACAGGGAGAACCTTGTCTGTGCTCACGGTCTTGCCCGCCAGTTCCCAGACATCGCCATCATAATAGTAGCCGCAGGCGATACCCTTTGCGGAATCGATGACGCTGCCGCCGCCAACGGCAAGGACCATATCGACCTTATTTTCTCTCGCAACTTCAATTCCCTTTCGGATCAAGCTAACACGCGGATTCGGCTGAACCCCGCCCAGCTCCACGACAAAATTACCGTTTTCCTTCAGGATGGAAGTAACCTGGTCATAGACGCCGTTTCTTTTGATGCTGCCGCCGCCATAAACCATCAAAATACGCTTACCGAAGCGGTTAACACCCTCAGGCAGGTGCTCCAGCGCAGTTTTGCCGAAGAAAATCTGAGTGCCGACCCAGATCATGAAATTATCTAAAGAGTTATCGATCGGTGTAACTTTATGTTCTTTCATGGTAATACTCCCTTTTTCAAAATTAATATGGTTTTTTATTCTTCTGCGTAAGACTGGAACTCATCCAGCAGTTTCCAGAGCTTTTCCTCATCATTCCACAGACGCATCAGCACATTCCCGACGATCGCGCCCTGCGCACCCGCATTCTTACGCTCAGCCATATCCGCGCCGGAGCCAATTTCAGCGACCGCCCAGATCTGGCATTTGACGCCGCCGTCACGCGCCAGCTTAATCCTGTCCGCCCACGCATGGCATCTGCGGTTCATCGACTCCGTCACGCGCTTGGTACGCATCAGTACGATGTCGTTTTCACCGTATTCCCTGGCGTCCTCAATGTCATATTCCGGCTGATGATAGGCAATACCGCCCTTGACAAAGCTGATGCCCTTTTCTTCCATCCGCTTTTTGCACGCGGGATGTTCGCCGGCGATCATATTATACTCCGCGCCGATTTCCTGCAGAAAATCGACATACTTCTCAACACCAATGGCGTCGATAACGTCGGTGTACACGACCATGCTGATGGTCATATCGGGATGCGCTTTCCGAATGTCACGAATGGCGTCCATGTAGTAATCATAATCCGGATGTGCTTCCAATGTCTCCCGCATCAGGCGCTTGACAAAATCGCTCTCGCCAAAGGGGTCGGAGGACGGCATATCAAGCTGAATACAGTTGACGCCGCGCTCGGCGTAGCGGTCGATCATTTCCTTCGTCTTCTCAACGGTGGGACAGGCTATCGTAAAATAATACATTATTTTAAAACTCATGATACTTCTCCTTTTCGATTATCGCTCCGGAAGCGGCTGCATATGCAGCCGCTTTCTTCATTCTCCTAATATCTTCTTCCGTTCCTTTTTCGCAACATGGTCGGCAACGATCCACAACACAAAGGTCACAACAATCATGACAGCGTAAATGATCCACGCCGGACGATAGCTGCCGGTTTTATCAAAAATCATTGCGGACATCAGATTGCCGATCGCAATGCCGATAAAGTAAATCAACGTTACAATGCTGTAATTGGAACTGTAGGCCAAATCTCCGAACAGGGCATTTGTCATTGCTGTCGGCGGAGAGATCTGTATGCCCGCACCCAAGCCAAAGAATACCGCCGCAATCACTGCGAAAACGGCATTTTTCGACAGCGGAAGGCACACAAATGACACGAGCGTCAGCGCACAGCAAAATGCCGACGCTTTTCTTACGCCGAGGCGGTCATACACCCCACCCATCAGAGCTTTGCTGAGGATGCCGATGCCGTTGGAAATAGAAAACCAAACTGCCGCTGTCTCCGCTGCATGGCCCAGATCGGTCCAGAAGGTCACAATATGGTAAATCACACCATACGCGGTCAGTGAGCTCAGGAGTATGCCAAAAGAGAAAATCCAAAAGCTCTTTGTGCGCAGGGTCTGCGCACAGGTAAATCCCTTCTGTTCCGTCTTTTCCACATCGGTTTCTTCCGCACCATACGGCGCAAGGCCCATATCAGACGGCTTTACTTTGATGAAAAACAACGCCGAAACCAAAGACAAAACCAGACAGCATGCACCGATTACGAGATAGCCAACCCGCCACCCGCTGCTTATGATCACGGCTGTGATGACCGGCGACATGATCATTGTCGAGATTCCGGAGCCGCTGAAAGCAATGCTTGTCGCCAATCCCCGGCTTTTCACGAACCAGTTGGAAGTCAGGATCACGGTCGGTACCGCGCCGATCAGGCAGGAGGTAAAGCCGCAGATTGCAAAAAGCAGATACATGACGTAGATGTTCGGCGCAAGTGCATAAAACGCATGCACCACAGCGACGGATACCGCGCCGATGAGCAACAGCGGCTTAAAGATTTTCTTTTTAAACAGCCGTGGCATAAACGGAACGCTGACCATGACCACACAGTTATAGATCGTGGAGGTCGCAGAAAACGCGGAACGCGATATGGACAGCGATTGCGTAACTGGCTTAATGAAGATGCTGTTCAGTCCCAGAAGCAGTCCTGTTGTAGCGGACAGCAATACGCAGCCAATGACAACAACCCAACCATAATGCAGCTTCCCTTTTTTATTCAATTGTATTTCACCCGCTTCAGATTTCGTATTAAGTGTATTCCGGCAAATAGCTTAATACATCTGTACGGTAAAAGGCATGCGCACTTTCAAAGCGGATTTCTTCATTATCCTTCAGCAGACAGGCAAGGTAGTCACACTTCACAAGCGGGAAACCTTCTGACACGTTGAGATGTTCCGCAAGATTCGCATCAGCGCCTATTACGGAAATGCGCTTTTCTCTGGAATCCAAAACTCCGCCGAAGTACTTGTACGCAATATCAAACAGCGATGAAGAAATCGGATTGTAAGCCTCAAAGCCATGCGCATTGATCGGATGCAGTATGCCGCGAACGTAGACCCACGGTTTGCCGTCCACGCAGTGGATTCGATCCAATGCAAATACCGGTTTGCCCGGTTCAATCTCCAAAGCCTCGGCATCTTCATCAGAGCAAGGTTCTGTCTTGAGTGAGACAAAAACTCTGGTATGCGTCTTGTTGTGCCGCGCCACAATCATGCTGTAGCCGCTGGCCTTCAGACCTGCCCGTTCGCTCTTTGCAAGAACAGCATCGTTCTTGCTGCAGAAAGTGCCCTTTCCCTGAATGCGGTAAATATAGCCCTCATCATACAGCTCCTTCAGGGCGCGCCTTACCGTAACACGGCTGACACCATATCGTTCCATCAGTTCGTGCTCCGTTGGCAGCTGCTCATTCGGAACGAGATCTCCTGAAATAATGGAGCTGATGATGCTTTCCTTGATCACGCAGTATTTCGGAACTTTTGTAGCTTCATGAAGTTGATGTACAATTGGCATAAGTTATTTACCTCACATTTGCTTAATTTTCTCTTCACAGCAAAACGCAGCATTCTTGTAGGCATGCATCCGCCGCTGAAATGAAACCGCGTCACAAGGTTTTTCCGTACAGATGTGGGTATAAAGCTATTGAGCGGCAACCTCTTCAAAGCCCCGGATCATTGCAAACAGCTTTTCCTCGTTGTCCCAGTTCCACATGAGAACATTGCCAAGGTATGCTCCTACAACGCCGGCTTCTTTTGCCTCCAGAAGCATTTCCGGATTGAGAATACCACCGACCGCATACAGCGGATACGGACATTTGCGCTCCTCCCGCATATAACGGACACGGGCTTTCCACGTTTCCAGTCCTGGTCTGGGCTGCTGTCCGACACGGGCGTTGCGCATTGTGACCAGAGAGTATTTTTGCGCAGGATCACACGCTCTTGCGACTTGTTCTTCCGGCATTGTAAATTCCACATGACCGGAGCACAGCAGTCCGCGCTCGTAGAAGTATGCGCGTTCCTGCGGCATATCGCCGCACAGCATCAGGCTGACAACGCCGATTTCTTTGGCAAAGTCCGCATACCTTTTCAATCCGATGGACTCCACAACATCCGGATAGGACATGAGATGCAGCTCCACATCGGGATGCCTTCTGCGAATTTCCCGAACCGCGTCCATGTACTTGTCATAATTCAGACCGTCTTTCAGCGTGTCACCCATCATTTTTTTGACAAAATCAGTCTCTGCAAACGGATTCGTTGACGGCATGTCTATTTGTATCGATTTTACACCATTCTTGACATATTTGTCAACCATTTCCAGCGTGCGCTCTACGGTCGGGCATGCAATTGTCATATAGTAGATTACCTTAAATCCGCTCAAGTTTTGATCTCCTTTATACCACTTTTTATTTGACATGATTCATTTTTCTTTTATTTACGCGTACGCCACCTCCTGGAATTGTCGGAAAAGATCCCACAATTTGTCTGGTTCGTTCCAAAGACGCATTAATACATTTCCGACCAGCGCGCCATCCGCTCCGGCATCCCGGACTTCCAGCATCATCTCCTTTGTTGCAATTCCCTCGACCGCAAACACTCTGGCGCACACACCGCGTTCGCGCAGGAAACGGATCTTATCCGCAAAGGTCGGATACTGTGTCCGCGCCGACTGAGTATGCAGCCGGTAATTCAGCGCAATCACATCCTCCGCAGATGCGGAAGTTGCCATTGCAAGCTCAGCCTCCGTCATATCCTTCGAAATGGAGGATAGCAGCGTAATCCCCGCGCCCCGCAATGCGCTCCGAAGCGCTTCGTCCGTAGAAACAAGCATCAGGCTAGAGAAGCCGGCCTCCAGAAAATAGCTCACAAAGCGGTCGAAGCCGATGCTCTCGATGACATCCGGATAGAGTACCAGATGGATTTCAACATGTGGATACGCCTTACGCACCGCACGAAGCTCGTCCATAAATCTGTCATAGTTGGCATACTCAGCAAGCGCTTTTGCCATCATTTCCGCGACAAACGGTGTTTCATAGACAGGATTTCGGGATGGCATATCGATCTGCAGTGCAGTCGCGCCGTTTTGTATGTACTCCCGGATTTTCCCGAGCGATGTCTCCAGGCTCGGACACACGAGCGTAATATAATAAATGGGATGAAACCGCATGGCAGGTCCCTTATTCTGCAAGTGACTGGAAATCATCCAGCAGCTTCCAGAGCTTTTCCTCATCGTTCCAAAGACGCATCAGGACATTGCCGATGATCGCGCCTCTTGCGCCGGTCTTTTTGACAGCCGCCAGTTCTTCCTTTGTCTTGATGCCAAACACACTGTAAATATTACCCTTTACGCCGCGTTCGCGCATGAGAGCATACTTCTTCTCCCATGTTTCATAGCCGGGGCGGTCCACCTCGCCCGGTTTTTTATTGCGCAGACAGATATATGAGCCTTCCTTTGCCGCGGCGCAGAAGTCGATCTGCTCGTCGCTCATCTCGTGAGTAGTGCTCCGGAACACTTCAATGCCCAGACCTTCCGCGTAGGCGCGGTGCTCAGGCGTGATACCGGGTACCATAATGGACGCCGCGTTAATCTTCTGAATAAACGCGCAGAATTTTTCCAGACCAATGGAATCAATGACATCGTCGTATACCACGATGTGGATCTCCAGCTTCGGATGCTTTTCGCGAATCCTGCAGATCGCGTCCATGTAGTGATCGTAATCCGGGATCGAATCAAGGGTATCCTTCATCATGCTCTTGACAAACTCCGTCTCTGCAAACGGGTCCTTGGAGGGCATGTCGATCTGGAATGCGGTCGCGCCCCGTTCGACATACCGGTCGATCATCTCAATTGTTTTTTCGACCGTCGGGCAGGCAATGCAAACATAGTAAATCGGGGTAAACTTCATGGCAATTCTCCTTCTTTTATTATTTTCTGCGGGGACATTATAAGTGTTGCCGCTTATAACTCATTCTTCTCCAGCAAACTGAATACCTCTTCCGAAGGCATCACCTTTGCAATATACTTTCCGATCTCCGCAAGATGGTATTGCGAGGTCTCCTCATCGTTGGTCGAAACCATATCGGAAATCATGATGGTGTTGAACCCGCTGCTGACCGCATCAATTGTTGTCTGGCGACAGCAGACATTTGTCTTGATTCCGGAGACCAGAACGTTTTCCACACCATGCCTGCGAAGGATATTCGCAAGCTCCGTCCGATAAAATGCGGAAAAGGTATACTTTCGGACAAACAGGTCCCGATCCTTGCAGTAGGTAAAGCGGTCATCGATGTCCCCTGCCTCAGGCGGCAGGTTGACCCGGTATTTCGGGTCGCCGCTGCCACGGCTGAGCTCCGTATTCCTTGGGTGGGTATAACCGTCATTGCTCGCAATGAACACGATCAGAACGCCCATATCCCGCAGCTTATTGACATACTCCGGGAAATACTCCATCATTTTTCCGGC
>CAMGMW010000043.1 GCA_946059285.1 uncultured Clostridia bacterium | reverse complement strand
AGCCGCATGACCCAGTTTAAGGATAAGAGCGCGAAAAATGCCGACAATATCAACGGCGGTCTGTTCACCTACCCCGCGCTGATGGCGGCAGATATTTTGCTGTATCAGGCGGATCTGGTGCCCGTAGGTGAAGACCAGAAACAACACGTGGAACTAACGCGTGATATTGCAAAGAGATTCAACGGCGTCTACGGGGATGTGTTTAAGATTCCCGAACCGTATATCCCGAAGGTAGGAGCGCGGATTATGAGCCTTGCCAACCCCGAGGCCAAAATGTCCAAATCCGAAAATGAGGATCCGGGTCGCGTGTGTCTGATGGACAGACCGGAAGATATCATGCGTCTATTCAAGCGCGCCGTCACGGACTGCGACGCAGAGGTGCGCTATGACCCGGAGCACAAGAAGGGCATTTCCAATCTGATGACCATCTATTCTGCAGCCACCGGTCAGAGCTTCACACAGATCGAGACGGAATTTGCGGGGCGCGGCTACGGCGATTTCAAAAAGACCGTGGGAGAAGCTGTCGTGGAGCTGCTGCGTCCGATCCGTGAAGAAGCGACCCGACTGCTGGCAGACAAGGCATATTTGCAGTCTGTTTGCGAAAGCGGGGCACAGAAAGCGTCGTATGTGGCGGAAAAGACCTTGCGGAAGGTATATAAAAAGGTGGGCTTCGTCGCACGTTGACAGCCCAAAAAAGGGGAGTAATCAATGATTCTCGATCCGCAATTCATCATTAAGGTCGGGCTGGCACTTTTGTGTGCGGCAATCCTGGCATTGGCCATCACACCGCTGGTCAAGCGCCTTGCGCAAAAGGTCGGGGCGATGGACATTCCGAAGGACGAACGCCGCATGCATAAGGTCCCGATTCCGCGTATGGGTGGACTTGCCATTTTTATCGCCTTTATGGTCAGCACGCTGCTGTTTACAAAAATTGACACACAGATGCGGGGTATCCTGATCGGTGCGATTATGATTGTAATTCTCGGTGTGATGGATGACATTATGACGCTGAAGGCGCTGCCAAAGTTCGCGGTGCAGATCGTTGCAGCCGTTCTGGTGGTGCTGCACGGCTGCCGCATCGAGCATTTTATGGGTTTTCAGCTTGCAGACTGGCTGTCATATCCTGTCAGCGTGATTTGGATCGTGGCCATCACCAATGCGGTGAATTTTATCGACGGTCTGGACGGTCTGGCTGCCGGGGTTTCCGCCATTTCTGCGGGCGCGATGCTGGTGGTAGCGTTGCTGGTGGCGGATTTTCCGTCTGCCATCATGCTGGCTGCCATTGTCGGTTCCTGTGCGGGCTTTATTCCTTATAATTTCAACCCCGCGAAGATTTTTATGGGTGACACCGGCTCAACATTTTTGGGCTTTATGCTTTCCACCATTTCCATCTACGGCCTGTTCAAAATGTATGCGATTATTTCTTTTGCCGTGCCGTTTTTGGTGCTTGGTCTGCCAATTTTTGACATTTGCTTTGCAGTCATCCGCCGCGTGTCCAAAGGTCAAAGCCCCATGCATCCGGATCGGGGACATGTGCACCACCGCCTGATCGATATGGGCTTCAGCCAAAAGCAGGCGGTCGCCATTGCCTATATGCTCTCCGCGATTTTGGGTATGGCTGCTGTGGTCCTGACCAACGACGGCGAGATGCGGGCGCTGTTTTTCATCGGCGCGGTCATCGTGGTGGGCGCCATCGGCGCTTTCGTGATCTTCGGCAAGGGACATAAGACACCGCCGCAGGAGACATCAGAGCAGGAGGACAGGCATGAAGAGGATTAAGGTCATGTCCGTCTTCGGCACACGACCGGAGGCGATCAAGATGGCGCCGCTGGTGCAGACGCTGGCGGTAAGGGAGTGCTTTGAAAGCATCTGCTGCCTGACGGGACAGCACCGACAGATGCTGGATTCGGTCATGGAGATTTTTCGCCTGGACGCGGATTATGATCTGAATATCATGCAAAAGCAGCAGACCCTTTCCTCAATTACAACGCGAACGCTGCTCGGCATGGAGGAGGTGCTTGCCGACGCAAAGCCGGATCTGGTGCTGGTGCACGGGGATACTTCCACGACCTTTGCAGGTGCGCTTGCCGCGTTTTATCAGAAGATCCCTGTGGGACATGTGGAGGCGGGACTTCGTACTTTTGACAAATATTCCCCTTATCCGGAGGAGATGAACCGCACGCTGGTGGGCGATATTGCGACGCTGCATTTTTCACCCACACGCGCCAATGCGGAAAATCTGCGCCGCGAGGCGGTGCAGGGTGAGGTATTTGTCACCGGCAATACCGTCATTGACGCGATGAAAACCACCGTGCGGGAGGACTATCGCTTCCAGAACAGCCAACTGAATGCACTGGATTTCGAAGCGAGACGGGTCATTGTGCTGACCTGCCACCGTCGGGAAAACTACGGTCAGCCCATGCACGACATTTTCCGTGCGGTCCGCCGTGTTGTGGAAACGCATGCGGATGTGGAGGTAGTTTACCCGGTACACTTAAGCCCCGCGGTTCGCGCCTGCGCGCAGGAAGAGCTGGGGAATGTGCCCCGTGTGCATCTGATCGACCCGGTGGATGTGGAGGAAATGCACAACCTGATGGCACGTTGCTGCTTCGTGATGACGGACTCCGGCGGTTTGCAGGAGGAAGCGCCTGCGCTGGGCAAGCCTGTGCTTGTCCTGCGGCGGGAGACGGAACGCCCGGAGGCGGTGGCGGCGGGAACGGTGAAGCTGGCGGGCGTAGAGTTTGCGCGTATCGTAAAGCTGGCAAATGAGCTGCTGGAGCAGCCGAGCGTATTCGCGGCTATGGCAAGGGCGGTCAATCCCTACGGAGACGGCAGCGCCTGCACACGGATTGCAGATGCCATCGAGTGGCACTTCGGCATGCGGAAGGAACGACCGCTGGATTTCGGGACGGATCACTGATTCGCCATAGACTTTCTTTCAGTGCGGCACCGCATCAGGCGGCATCCGTCAGATTGCAAGCAAATACCACGCTTTGATGAAAATTAAGATATTTTCATCAAAGCGTGGTATTCTATTTAATGTCTGCTGAATCAGTCGCTTTGCGGCTGATTCACGCAACTGAACAACGCAGAAAGGCTTGGTTTTCAAGGCTTTTGCGTTGTTCAGCAAGCATTATCTATTGCATAAAAAGAAAAATCGCAATCGTGAGCATCAGAGAGGTGGAGTCTTCGTTGCCGTCCGATATCAGCAGCAGCAGGATTAAAAGCAGCAGCAAATCACCGGTATCAAAGTCCGGAAGCAGCTTATCCAAAATCGGAATCCGCAGCCTTGGCTTCCCTTCGCAGGACGGTACGCAATGCTGCGGCGAAACAGGAGGCTTCGGCGGCGGAGAAAAGGGTGGCGGAACGGATGCAGCATTTTGCTGCTGTTCACGCGCAGACGCTTCTGAGGCAGGACGCGGCTGTGTTCCCGACGGATGCCGCTCCGGCGGCCCCATAGGTCTGCGCTGGTACTGCCCGTTCGGTGTGGGGGAGTAGCGGTTATACATGCTTTCCCTCCTTTCCAAACAGTCCGCCGCTGTTTCGCAGGGCGAAGCTGGCGAGCTGTGATAGGCGGGCAATCCGCAGCGCCCGGTCAATCTTATCCCGACGCTCCGGCACGAGATAGGGCTTGAGCGCGCAAAGCAGAGCCTCCTGCTTGCTGTCGGTATGTTGCGCCTGCTGCATCATCTGCATGATGCCCCGCAGAAACGCCTCATCCTGCACCGGCGGAGAAACCGGGGGCGCAGATGGTGCGGACGGCTCAGGCTGTCCGCCGCCGAAGGATTGGGCAAGCGACATGATCTGCGCCATTTTTTCGGGATCGCCCAAAATCTGATTCAGTTTGTCCTCAAAGCCGTCCGTATCGACCACCTACTTTCGGTTGATCTTATTCAGCAGCTCGACCGCTTCCGGCGTGCCAGCCAACGGTGCAAGGATCTGCTGAGCGCGGGCAACGTTTCCTTTTCGGAATTCCTGCGCAGCCTCCTGCAATTCATTGCCGGGACTCCGGGAGAGCAGGGCGATGAGCTGTTTTCCCTCCGGTGAGCCCAGCACCTGCCGGATCTGTGCTTCGCTGAATTGCGGTTTTTTTGACGAATCTTCTTTCATTATGATTGCCTCCTGTTGTGTGACCTGCTATAATATATGCAGACACTTTGGAAAGGGTGACAGAATGAAGCTCCTGATTGTTTCCGATTCGCATCGGCAGCTTGAAATGATGTATTTGTCGGTTTTACGGGAGCAGCCGGATGCGGTGCTCCATCTCGGTGACCACACATACGATGCCAGACGGCTCTCACAGGAGTTTCCGGACATGCCGGTGCTCATGGTGCGGGGAAATTGTGATTTTTCAGATCAGGAGCCGCCGGAGTCACTGGAGCGGGTTTTTGATGGTGTGCGCATTTTCGCAGTCCACGGACACCGGTATGGAGTAAAACAGGGCTTGCTGCGGCTGGAGCTGGCAGCACGGCAAAGCGGCGCGCAGGTGGCACTGTTCGGGCACACGCATTGTCCGTATTGTGAGGAGCACATGGGACTTTGGCTGTTGAATCCCGGCGCGTGCAGCGGAAGAAACCCAACCTATGGCATTGTTGTGCTTCAGAATAATACGGCGCAGTGCTGCGTCAAAAAACTTGATTCGGAGGAGAAATTATGATTCTGGCAGTAGATATCGGCAATACGAATATCGTTCTCGGCTGTATCGAGGACGAGAATATCCTGTTTGAGGCGCGAATGGCAACGGATTTGGTCAAAACCTCGGACCAGTACTGCGCGGAGCTGAAGAATATGCTGGCGCTGTTTGAGGTTCAGCCGGAGATGATCGACGGCAGCATTGTGTCCTCCGTCGTGCCGCCTGTGCTCAATTCGTTCAAGACGGCGATCCGCAAGCTGACGGGACATAGCTGTCTTGTCGTGGGTCCCGGTATCCGCACCGGTCTGAATATCCGCATGGACAACCCGGCAGACGTGGGCAGCGATTTGATCGTCGCGGCGGTGGCGGCTGTCCGGGAGTATGGCGCGCCGCTGCTGCTGGTGGACATGGGTACTGCCACCACCATTACGGCGGTGGATGCCGAGGGGACGTTTGTGGGCGGCTGTATCTGCCCCGGCGTAAAGATCTCCATGGAAGCGCTGACCGGAAGAACGGCGCAGCTTCCCGGCATCAGCCTCGACGCGCCGCAGCGGGCAATTGGGAAAAACACCAGAGACAGCATGCGCAGCGGCATCATGCTGGGTGCGGCCGCTATGCTGGACGGACTGCTTGACCGTATGGAGGAGGAACTGGGCAGCCCGGTCAAGGTGATCGCTACCGGCGGAATCGCCAAATTTGTGGTTCCGCTGTGCCGTAGAGAATTGATCTATGACCGCAGTCTGATGCTCAAGGGCCTGAGCCTGCTTTACCGGCGCAATGCAAGAAGCTGACGATCCGCGTGATGCGATGCTTCTGCCGGATGAGGTGCTTTTTCGTTTGGCGCGGGAAGTCGGTACTCCGCTGACCATCTATGACGAGGCGGATATTCGCCGCCGGGCACAGGCACTGCGCAGTGCGTTTGCATGGAACGGCGGCTTTCACAATTTCTTTCCTGTTTCCTGCTGCGCAAATCCGGCGATTTTACGGATCCTCTGTGAGGAGGGATTTGGACTTGCCTGCCGGACGACTGAGGAGCTCCGCTTAGCAGGGGAGGCGGGCTGCGCACCGGACATGACCCGTTATATGCCCATATTTCCCTCTCCCGAGGAGCTGCACACATGCCGGGAAACCGGAGATTTGGTGCTGGATGACGCAGACCTGATCCTGCGGCTGGAGCGGTTGGGAGAGCTACCGAATCGTATTGCGCTGCGCTATTGCCCAAAGCCGCGCGCAGGGATGCAGTTCCGCGGACTGGGCAGGATCACGGAGTCCTGTCTCGGCATGGACAAAGCACAGCTTCTCCGCGGTGTGCGGGAGCTTCGGCTGAAGGGGACAGGAGAGATCGGGCTGATGATGCAGGTACACCGGAAGCCGGTGGATTGCGCATGCTATTTTGCCGCGGCACGTCTTTTGTTTTCTCTGGCAGCAGAGCTGAAGCAGTTAGACCTGCCGGTCGGCTTTTGCGATCTGGGCGGCGATCTGCGCAGAGGCGAGGACCTTGGCTGCCTCAGCGCGGGCATCCGCAGGGAATTTGAGCAGCTTTTGTCCTCTGATGGCATGGAAAATTGCGGCGTTCAGCTGCAGCTTGGTCGGGCGCTCGTTTTTCCGGGCACACTGACGCTCGCCACGGTCAACGGCGTCAAGCAGGAGAAAATTCTTGGCTTGGACCTGCCGGAAGCGCTGCTTTCACCTGCATCCCGGATTACCGTACTGGGGAATCACTGCCTCCGTGGAAGAAAACGCTACGCGGTCACGGACCGCTCGGGGCAGCAAAAGGAACTGCGGCTGCTGCCGGAATGCCGGCGGGGCAGTGTGCTGGCCCTGCATCCGGCAGAGCTTCCCGCAGAAAGGGCATATCTGTTTGACGCGAATGGAATCCTGCGTGACATTACAGCACCGACAGAAAGGCGATGACAAACAACACAAATGCCGCGCCGATGCACAGCGTTACGACCGACTCAATGACGGCGACAATACCCTCAAAGCGTTTCCGGCGGCGTTGAAAGCGAAGAACGGCGGCGGTTTGCGGCAGATAGGGGACCAGATCGATTACATTTTTCATGACGATAACTCCTTTCATGTGAGCTTGTATGACCATAGGATACAATATTCAGTGTCCAATAAATCGGACTTTGGAGGAATTATTATGAAAGAATTTGAATATCCGTCCTGCGGGGCAGGCAGAATTCATGCGTATTGTTGGGAACCGGAGGGAAAACCGGTTGCCGTGGTACAACTGGTCCATGGCATTGCGGAGCATATGCTCCGATATGACGATTTTGCCCGATATTTGAATCAACAGGGCGCGCTGGTGGTGGCGGAAGACCACATGGGACACGGAAAATCCACCGGGAGTGGTGCGAGACTGTATTTTGCGGGCGGCTGGCGTGCGGCGGTCGATGACACCTATGCACTGCTGCGGCGGACAAAGGAGGAGTATCCCGATCTGCCGTATTTTCTGTTTGGTCACAGCATGGGGTCATTTCTGACCCGCACCATTCTGATCTGCTATCCGGAGGCGGGGCTGCGCGGCGCAGTCATCTGCGGCACGGGCTGGCAGCCTGCGCCGGTGCTGGCTGCCGGCAGAGCGGTATGTGCTGTCGCGAAACTGTTCGTAGGCGCCAAAGGGCACAGCAAACTGCTCACGTCTTTGATGTTTGGTGCCTATAACAATCAATTCAAGCCGGTACGCACGCCGAACGACTGGATTTGCAGTGATCCGGAGGTGGTGGACCGCTATACCGCAGATCCGCTCTGCGGAGGCGACGCGACAGTGGGGCTATCAAATGATATGCTGAAGGGGATTGCCATGATCCAGAAAAAACGCAATTTGGAGCGCATGGATCAGACGATGCCGATCTTCCTGATTGCAGGAAAAAATGATCCGGTCGGTGCGATGGGTGAGGGTGTAAAGAAGACGCGCAAGGCGTTTGCCGACGCGGGAATGAAAGATGTAACATTGCAGCTATATGAGGGACGTCATGAGATTCTCAATGAGAAAAACCACGATGAGGTTTATGCGGATGTGTGGCATTTTATAGAAAAACAGCTTTGATTTGTTACTTTTTTGTAATTATTTTTGCTGTTCAGACGTGTTAAATTGCTTGCAAAACTTGACGAATGGGAAACATTTTGCTACAATGTGATTGAGATAATCTCGACAGGAGTGGAAACATGAAGCGAATGTTACTTAGCATTGTGCTGATCCTTTGCCTGCTTGCGGGGGTGGCGCTGCCTGCGTCTGCGGCGACCCTTACGGTCAGCGAGAAGGGACTTGCGTTCATCAAAGAGTTTGAGACAAGCTTTTCCTCTTCCAAACTGGCAAGCACGGTAAGCGCGGTCAATTCTTTCCTCAGCACCAACGAGCTGGAATTGAATCAGGCGCAGTTCGATGCACTTGTGAGCCTCATTTACGACATTGGAACAGGAAACCTGAATGCCGACTATCGCTACGCAATCGCAATGCAGTCCGAATGTACGGACGCCGAGTTCGCCACCGCATGGTGCTCTTGGGTTAAAAAGGGCGGCGTATTCAGCGAGAGTATGCTGCAACGTCGCATCCGCGAGATCAAGCTTTACCGCTACGGTGACTACAGCGGCAGCGACAGCGACCAGCAGTTCCGCTATGTGATTTATAACGCCAACGGCGGTTCTCTGGAGGAAAACACGGTCCTTTGCTATACACTGGACGCTCCGTACGGCGCGCTGCCCGCAGCGACAAAGAGCGGTTCCTATTTTGCCGGCTGGTATACCGCCACTTCGGGCGGAGAACACATCCACAACGGCAGTCTTGCTTCAGTGAATCGGACGT
>CAMGMW010000042.1 GCA_946059285.1 uncultured Clostridia bacterium | reverse complement strand
GAGTCGCGGAAGCTCCAAGTGCCGCCTTTGGGGATCGTTCCCGTAACTGCCACATACTCGCCGTCAGAGGTGGAAACGCCCCAAATCGGCGTATAGAAATTGGTGAAGTTGAAGCCCTCATGCTGCATCTTATACAGCGTCGGCGTGAGCTCCGGGTCAATGGCAAGATGGGAGAAGCCCTCGCAGGTCAGCCAGATCAGGTTGCAGCCCTCAAACATGCCGGTGTGGTCATTCTTCGAGGTGGCCGTGCGGGTGGAGAAGTATTTGTGAAGCTGGAGGATGGTATCATCCGTCTCCTCTGCCATCAGCCGGTCAAAATCGATTTCCAGAATATTCAGCCCTGCGTTCGGATTTTCCGTCTCGGAGGGTTCCGTGGAGGCGGAGGGATCGGACGGCGAAGGCTCAGACGGTTCAGGCGAATCGGAGGAAGCAGGCGGATCCTCCAGGATCAGATCGCTGCCTTTGAAGCCGAAGATCAGCCGGTGAACATCCAACCGGAAAGCGGGCAGCAAACCCATTTTCGACACCGCCGTTGTCAGGTCATTGGAATTATGATACAAGTCATAGGCCGACATAGGCGCTTTGCCAAAAATCGGCAGGATCAGCACAATCAGAAAATGGATCACAAATGCGGCGATGATCGGCGGTACAATCCGCTGCCAGCGCCGGATCCGGGCGGTGCTGAACCATGCCCCGAAGATCCACAGCAGGACCGGCGGCAGCAGCATCAGAATCAGCGGGAACAGATTGGCCAGAATGGTGTTGAGCACGACCTTCCAGAATTCAAGCACCTGTCCGCCGTTGCCCATGGAATAGGCGGAATAGAAGCATTCGAATACCTCATAATAGATGAGCTGCGACGCAAAGATCAAAAAAATCAGGAACATGAAAATCCGCTGCAAAATGCGGTTGACCTTTGTAGGGAAAATACGACACACCACAAACAGAATCAGCGACGGTACAAGTGCAAACAGAAAAGCGACAAACAGTCCGCTGCCCCAGAATTGACCGACGGTGACCGCCCGCAGGATGACCTCGTCAAAGCAGATATAAAGCCACAGGATCGGCAATAGCCAACCGCGGGATAACTTCGTATGTTTCTTCATAAAGTGTATCCTCCAAATGTATGCGGAAAACAGCGACATCCCGCAAGCGCAGAATGTCGCTGCTTGTCAATGCTTACGCTTCAATGTCTGCGAACTCGTCGATTTCCTCAGACTTCTTGCAGCAGCAGGGAAGATACTTTTTCAAGTCGTCCCAGAAATGGATCAGCGCAACTGTGATCGCGCCGACAACAACGACGCCGCCAATGATCGCAAGAATGAGCTTCAGGGTGCTGTTCTTCATAATACTGCCTCCATTTTAGATAGTTTTCTTATCTTATATAGTATACCACCATTTCAAAATTACGCAAGCTTTTTTTTGGAATTTTTATATGCGCGTGACAAAGTCCGCCTTTCGCGGTGCAGCGGGCTTTTCCGGACCGGCGGCGTAGCCCAAAATGCAGTGCCCGACGCCGATATAGTTGCCCTCTACGCCCCATTTTTTCAAAAGCGCCTTGCCTTCGGCACTGTCAAACACCTCTCTGGCGCGATGAATCCAGCAAGAGCCGACGCCAAGACTGTGTGCCGCCGCCATCATGTTACCGATCACCAGGCTGCCGTCCTCCACACAAGTGTGGACATCCGCCCTTGCCAACACAACGCAGGCGGTTGGTGCGCCGTAAAAGGGATGCCCGTCGGGATTTCCCAGCACCGCAGCATTCAAGCGCTCCAGCGCCGCCAGCTCTTTCGGGTCCTGCACCACCACGATCTTCGCCGCCTGCAGCCCCCGACCGTTGGCGGCATAGGTACCCGCCTTCAAGATCTCCTGTAATTGCCCCTCTTCGACCTGTTTCGGCAGATAGCGCTTGCAGCTTCTGCGTTCCACCAGGCATTGGATTACTTCATTCATTTTTGCTTCCTCCTTTACAGATATCCATACATACCGCGGACCGATACCTCTCCGGAATGGATCGCCTCCAAACTGCCATCGTCATAGCGGACCAGCAAGCCACCGTACGCGTCGATCCCCTCCGCGACAGCGGCGCGCCGCTGTCCGCCGCAAATCACCTGTACCGGCTTGCCGACGGTGACACAGGCTCCGGCATACTCATCCAGAATCGACTGACGCTCCTGCAAAAGTACCGCGTCCATCTCCCGCAGGCGGCGCAGCACCGCAGAAGCCAGCGCCGTCCGCTCCACGCAGTGTCCCGTGATCTCCCGCAGGCTGACGGCAATCTGCCGCACCGCCTCGGGGAATGCATCGGACACAGTGTTTGCGTTGATTCCAATGCCGATGATGGCATAGCACACGGTACCGTCCTCCGCCGCTGAGGACAGCTCCGTCAGAATTCCGCAGAGCTTCTTATTCCCGTAAACGAGGTCGTTGGTCCACTTGATCCCGACCTCCACGCCGCAGCAGTCGGAAATTGCCCGCCGGACCGCCACCGCCGCAGCCGCCGTCAGATGCAGCAGCTTTTCCGCCTCCGCGTGGGGTCGCAGGAGCACCGACAGATAAACGCCGCCCTCCGGAGAGGAAAACTGCCGCCCCATCCGTCCGCGACCGCCTGTCTGACGCAGTGCCAACAGCGCCGTGCCGTGAGGCGCACCTTCGGCGGCAAGCCGCTTGAGCGCGTTGTTGGTGGAATCCGTCTCGTCCAGAACCGTCAGATGCCACGGTTCCTCAATTTCAATCCGATTTATCACGCTCACCTCCGGACCGATTGTGTCTCCAGTATAAACCAGTTTTGAAAATTTGTAAACCTCCGCCGAAAAAAAATCGCCCGACACTACGTCAGCTATACGGCAACCGCCCGTATCCGCAAAACTGCAATCTCAATCAAGGTGAAAAATCGGGCGCGTTTTCCAACGCGCCCGAAAACGTTCGGAGATTTTCTTGCGATCTCACTCCCCGTCGGAAGTCTCCGCGATGATGAAGCGCGGGCGGTCCTGAATCTCCTCGTAAATATTGCCGACATAATAGCCGATGATGCCGAGGCTGATCATGATCAGGCTGCCCAAAAACAGCAGCAAAATGATGACCGTGGTGAAGCCGCCCAGCGCCGTTCCCATGATCTTCTGCACCAAGGCGATGACTCCCAAAACAATGGAGACCAGCAGTGTGACGATGCCAAACAGCGTCACCAGATGCAGCGGAAAGGCGGTAAACGCCGTGATATTGGACACCGCGTAGCGTACCAGCGCCCAAGTGGACCATTTTGACTCTCCCGCGGCGCGTTCCCGCACCTCATAAGGCACCTCCGCCGTACGGAAGCCCACCCAGGACGACAGGGCGCGGAAAAACGCCCGCTTTTCGCGCATGGTCAGGAGCACATTGACCGCTTTGCGGTCAAGCAGTTTGAAATCCGAGGCACGCGACATATCCACACGGGTCGCACGGCTGATGAGCTTATAAAATACCTTTGTGCAGAGGCGATGCAGACCGCTTTCCTTTCCGCGGTCGGTCTTTACGCCCTCCACGACCTCCACGCCCTGCTCCCAGAGGCGGTACATCTCCACCAGCTTCTCCGGCGGATGCTGCAAATCGCAGTCGATCACCGCCACGCAGTCCCCCTTCGCGTGGGTCAGACCGGCAAAAATCGCCGCCTCCTTGCCGAAATTGCGGGAAAAACGCACGCCGCGTACCGTCTCGCAGCACACCGCGGAAATCTCCCGCCATGTACCGTCGCGGGAGCCGTCGTCCACAAACAGAAGCTCATAGGGAATCTCCGCTCCGGTCAGCGTATCTGCGATCTCCCTAGCCGCCGCAGGCACCATTTCCTGTTCGTTGTAGGATGGGATCACGACTGTCAGCATCTGCTCATCTCCTTTTTCTTCATTTTATAGCCCATTTCTCCATTTGTCAATCTTTCACATTGCTGTGTGACGCAAATCGTGATATACTATGTTAAAAGGAGAGATGTCCGCTATGAAGAAGGTCCTGATGCTCGGCACCGGCGGCACCATTGCCTCGGAAAAAACCGAAAGCGGTCTGATGCCCGCGCTTACCTCGGAGCAGCTGGTAGAAAAAGTGCCGGAGCTCTCTCAGCTATGCAATGTAACCTGTAAGCAGCTTTTTTCCATCGATTCCACCAACATCACCCCCGCGCACTGGCTCACGCTTGTCGATGCGATCCGGGAAAACTATGACGCGTACGACGGCTTTGTCATCGCGCACGGCACGGACACGATGGCATACACCGCGGCCGCCCTGTCCTATCTGGTGCAGTATTCCCCCAAGCCCATTATCCTTACCGGCGCACAAAAGCCCATCCTGTTTGAAAACACGGATTCCAAAACCAATCTGACCGACGCCTTCCGCTGCGCGGTATCCGACCTGTGCGGCGTGCTGATCGTCTTCAACGGCAAGGTCCTCCTCGGCACCCGCGCCCGCAAGACACGCACCACCAGCCTGCAGGCCTTCTCCAGCATCAATTACCCCGAGCTGGCCGTGCTGCAAAACGGTATTTTGATGGAGTACATCCGCCCGGAGTGCCGCCCCGCCCCCGTCTTTTACCGCCGTCTAAACACACGGGTGGGGCTGATGAAAATGATCCCCGGCGCAGACTGCGGTCTGCTTTCCTACCTGATCGAGCACAATGACGCCGTTATCATCGAAAGCTACGGCGTCGGCGGGCTGCCGTCGTATCAGGGCTCCGGCTTCTTCGGCGTGATCCGGGACGCCATCGAAAGGGGAAAGACCATCGTCATGACTTCGCAGGTGCAAAACGAGGGCAGCAATCTGTCGGTATATGACGTGGGCTTCCGTTTGAAAAACGACCTGCATCTGCTGGAGGCGTATGACATGACCACGGAGGCGGTGCTTGCCAAGCTGATGTGGATTCTGGCGCAAACCCGTGAGCCGGAACAGATCCGCCGCCTGTTTTACACCCCCGTTTCCCGCGATCTGCTCTACCGGATACCGGAGGAGCGGTCATGAACCGCGCCGCATTGGAGGCGGCGCTTGCCCGGCTGCCGCTGGCACAATATGAATTCTTCAAAACAGAGGAGCTGCCCTTTTCCGAGCGCATCCGCACGGTCTGCCGGCAGGAATGCCCGCGTTACGGAAAAACCTGGGCCTGCCCTCCCGCCGTGGGCACGGTGGAAGAGTGCATGCGTCGCTGCCTCTCTTATCCCGACGGTCTGCTGATTGTTACCCTTGCGGAGGTAGCGGATATCGGCAGCATGGAGCAGGCTCTTGCCACCCGTCCGCCCCACGAAGCCCTGACCCGTCTGGTGGCTTCGCTGCTGCGAGAGCAGGGTGCGCAGGTCATGGGTTTGTCCACGGACTCCTGCGCCGTCTGCGACCGATGCGCCTATCCCGATGCCCCCTGCCGCCACCCGGAGCTGATGTTCCCCTGCGTTGAAAGCCACGGCATCGTCGTCACCGAGTTGGCGGATAGGCTCGGCGTCGAATACCAGTACGGCGGCAATACCGTCACATGGTTTTCCCTGCTGTTGTTTCGTCAAAATACATAAGGTGTTTTCGCAGAATGCTTTCTCCCAATGCTGTCATAATAAGCAGACGGTACGGGAACTTTCTCCTTTTCTAACTGCCGAGCGATTTGTGAAGGACCTCTGCCGTTCAGACATAAGGCGTAGATTCTTTTCACAATTGCCGCTGCAGGTTCATATACCAAACGGGCGATTGATGATTATATCCGCACAATGCGCACGGGCTATACCGTTCCGACGGATGCAGAATACTCATTGCTCCGCAAGGCAATGGCGCTTTATGCTGAATACGACTACAAGAACGATGATGAAACCATAAATAAAATTGCCCTTGCCATTGGGAGAAAGCCGAATACCGCACGGAAAATGATCGCCGGTGGTATGCGGAATATGATGTTCACGGAGTTCTACCGACAGTACGCCGACGAGGACGGCGAAGAAAGCGCAGAGGATGTGACCGTCGATACCACCACCGAGCCGTCCCGGATGTTTTACCACGAACGGCGGCTGAAAATCCTCTGTGAAGCGTTCAATAACCTTGAATACCGTGAACGTGCCATCGTTGCCGAACACCTCGGCTTCTGTGATAATTGCTGGAGCACCCGCTACATAGCAGAAGAAAACGGTAAAAAAGTAAAGCGCAAATTTAAGAAAACGGCGTTTATAGACCTCGCTGGAGAGCACGGTGTTGTACCGTCCTCTGCCGACCGAATCTACCGTGGAGCGATAGACAAGCTCCGTAAAGCGCTTGAAGAAGACAAATGGTTATAACCCATAAAACACAAAAAGCCCCACCCGGAGCCAAGAAGGAACTCTTGATTCTGAGTGGGGCAGCATAATCTGCCAATGCAGCAGAACTGGTTATCTGCAAAGCAAGAAATTAGCAAAAAAAGAATTATTGTGACTTTTGAGTGACTCATATTGATTTTTGAGTGATTATATGATATAATGTAATTAATTGTTATGATTGGAGTGCTATCGTGGAAAAAGTATTATATCACATCAGTTACAATAGGCTTTGGAAACTGCTGATAGATAAGCATATGATGAAGAAAGATCTTCAAAAAATAACTTCTCTTTCTTCCAACGTTATTACGAAAATGGGTAAGGGCGAATCCGTTACACTTGAAACGCTTGCTAAAATCTGCATTGCTCTGCAATGTGGGATTTCGGATATCGTAGAAATCAAATGGGAGAAGCAATAAAATGGCAAACTTCACAAAAAAAGCAATTGTAGCCTCTTTTATAAAACTTTTGACAGAACGGCCGCTTTCTCAAATAACAGTCAAGGATATTGTGACTGATTGCGGCGTCAATCGCAATACTTTTTATTATTATTTCGAAGATATTCCGAAATTAATTGAAACCGTCGTTGAGGAGGATGCGGCCACAATCATCCAAACATATCCTACCGTTGAAAACTTCGGAGATTGTCTGGAAGCCGTGCTTGATACGGCTTTGTCCAAAAAGCGAGCTGTTTTGCACATCTATCATTCGACAAATCGTGATATTTATGAAATGTATCTTTGGAAGATCTGTGATTATGCCATCGAAGCGTACTTGTCAACCGTACTGAGGGGACATAAAATTAAAGAAAACGATTTGGATATCATAAAAAAATATCTTTCCAGTTTGGGATTTGGAATTATTTCAAACTGGTTAAGAAGCGATATGAGCGATGATATTCGTTCTTCATTTACACGACTTATGGATATCAAAAAAGGTATGCTTAAGGAAATGATCGAACGTTGTGAAGAAACATAAATTCAGACAAACAGCCGTAAGCTGTCTGAAAATCAGCTGAATCAATACCCAATGCCTAAAAATCAGGCATTGGGTATTTTTTGTCCGTATACAAAGCATCGGCAAAGTACTATACTGACAACAGAATCATCAAAGGAGGTTCGTAATCCATGAAAATGCGTTCTGTCGCACCGATGAAAATCGCCAAAATCGGATACATTGTGGTATCAGTGCTGTTTTGCATAGCCGGCATTTTATTTATCGCACTGCCGGAAATTTCAACGAAGATCGTCGGAATTGAAATCGGCATTGCCGCAATCGTTTTCGGTATCGTAAAATTGATCGGCTATTTTTCTAAAGATCTGTATCGGCTGGCGTTTCAGTTTGATTTGGAATTCGGAATTTTGATGGTGATATTGGGGACAATCGTTCTTTTCAATCCTGAAAATCTGATGGCTTTCATCGCTGCTGCTTTCGGCATTGCCATTCTGTTTGACGGGCTGTTCAAAATTCGGATTGCGCTGGATTCCAAACGTTTTGGCATCAAAGATTGGTGGCTTATTCTTTCCTTGGCAATTCTTGCAGGAATCATAGGTGTTGCTCTGATTTTTGATTCTGCATTCGGCGCAGGGGTGCTGACAATTCTAATGGGCGTTTCACTTCTTTCCGAAGGGATACTTAATCTCTATACCGTCATCAGAACGGTTTTAATTGTCGAAAATCAAGTGCCCGATTTTGTTGAAACAGATACATTTGAATTTTTCGAAAAGGATAGGTGAAGATTATGCGTTTTTCAAAAGCAGTAGTAAAGTACCGCATCCCGATACTGATACTGACCGTTATTCTTATGATACCGTCGGTTATCGGTATGATCAATACCCGAGTCAACTATGATATGCTGACTTATCTGCCGTCAGATATGGAAACGGTCGTCGGCCAGAATGAACTGTTAAAGGACTTCGATAAAGGGGCTTTTACGTTTCTGATATTCGAGGATATGCCAAACAAAGACGTGGCGAAGCTGAAAGAAAAGGTTGAGGCCATTGACCACGTCGATACTGTTCTTTGGTACGATTCTCTTGCAGATTTATCCATCCCGATGGAACTGCTGCCGGATTCGGTTTACAAGGAGTTTAATTCCGATCATTCTACAATGATGGCGGTGTTCTTCGATACGGGAACATCGGATGCCCTTACAATGGATGCCGTGGAGGAGATCCGGTCGGTCTGCGGAAAACAGTGTTTCGTTTCCGGTATGACAGCACTTGTTGTGGATCTCCGTGACCTTTGTGAAAAAGAGGAACCGATATATGTAGGTCTTGCCGTGGTTCTTGCCTGTGTTGCTATGGTCGCTTTCCTTGACGGTTGGCTTATTCCTTTTGTATTCCTTGCCTCTATCGGTGCCATGATCC
>CAMGMW010000041.1 GCA_946059285.1 uncultured Clostridia bacterium | reverse complement strand
CTTCCAGAGAGACGATGCCGACCCGCTGAAATGCGATGCGCTGATCGTGGACGAGGTATCCATGGTGGACTTGCTTTTGATGCACAGCTTGCTTTTGGCACTGCCGGAGCAGGCGAGGCTGATTCTGGTCGGTGACCCCGATCAGCTTCCGAGCGTTGGCGCCGGCAACCTGTTTGCTGATTTAATCCGCAGCGGTGTGGTGCAGACGATTTGCCTGACGGAGATTTTCCGCCAGGCGCAGGAGAGCCTGATTGTGATGAATGCCCACGCAGTGAATCACGGCGAGCTGCCGGTGCTGAATGTCAAGGACCGCGACTTTTTCTTTATGAAGCGTCGTTCGGCGGAGGCAGTCGTGCAGACGATCGCCGAGCTGTGCGCCAAGCGTCTGCCTGACAATATGGGGATTTCCCCTGCGGATATTCAAGTCATCAGCCCGTCGCGGAAGGGAGAAACCGGCACGGTGAATTTGAACCGTGTACTGCAAAATGCTCTGAATCCGGCACATCCGTCGAAAAAAGAAAAGTTATGCGGTGAAATTTGCTTCCGTGAAGGCGACCGGGTGATGCAAATTCGCAATAATTATGATATACTATGGAAGAAATCGGGAGGCGGAGCCGGAACGGGCATTTTTAACGGTGATATCGGGACGGTCCTTTCCATCGATTTGCAGGAGGAGCAGATTCGGATCCGCTTTGATGATCGTGAAGCCATCTATGACACGGACATGCTGACAGAGTTGGAGCTTGCCTACGCCATCACTGCCCATAAAAGTCAGGGCAGCGAGTATAAGGCTGTGATATTTGCCGCGTTCGCAGGGGCGCCGATGCTGATGACACGCAGCGTGCTTTATACCGCGATCACACGAGCGCGTGAGTTGCTGATTCTTGTGGGAAATGAAGAAATTGTAGCGCAGATGACGATGAACAACCGGCGCAACAAGCGATACAGCGGCCTGCGCTTTCGGCTGACGGAGCGGTTGCCGTGATGAAAGCGGTTCAATATTTGCTGGATCTGTTTTATCCTCCCAAATGTGTATTCTGCGGAAAACTCCTGCAAGCGCGGGAAACCGAGATTTGCGCTGCGTGCCGCAGAGAGTTGCCTGAAATCAGAGAAAGCATCAAGCGCGGAGAGTTTTTCCGTGAGTGCTGCAGTGTTTTTTATTATGAGGGAAACGTCCGGGATTCGGTGCGTCGCTTTAAATTCAGCGGCATGGAGTTTTACGCACGGTGCTACGGAAGGCTGCTCGCAATGAAGCTTCTGAGCGAGCAGGTGGAATTTGACCTTTTGACCTGGGTTCCCGTCAGCAAAAAACGGCGGCGTGAGCGTGGCTATGATCATGCAAGGCTGTTGGCAGAAGCCACCGCGTCGGAATTGGGCGAGTTTTGCACACCGACGCTGACCAAAACGCGCCATAATCAGGCGCAGTCCTCACTGCACAGCGCTGCTGAACGAAAGGCGAATGTGCTAGGTGCGTACAAGTGTATTGAGGATTTGGCAGGGAAGCGGATCCTGCTGATCGATGACATCATTACCACGGGCGCGACACTGTCGGAGTGCAGCCGTGTCCTTCTGACTGCCGGAGCAAAGAGCGTGACCTGCGGAACACTGGCGGCAACCCGTGCCTCCGACGTCCAAAATTCTTGATAAAAAGAAGCTTTTCATAGCGCCACAGGCGCGTCAAGAAACTTATGAGGCGGCTTTTGCGGCGGTCTGCCGCAAAAGGGCGACGCAAATTGCGGCGTTTTTCTGACAAATAAAGATTTTTATCAGAAAATAGTATCAAAACAGTAGGTGACAGTATGTTTTTATTTTCAAAAGATCTTGGAATCGATTTAGGAACCTCGAACGTGCTGATTTATGCGGCAGGAAAGGGAATCGTTCTGCGTGAACCATCGGTGATTGCAGTGGATAAAAACACGGGCAAGGTATTGCAGGTCGGTGCTGCAGCAAGGAATATGCTTGGAAGAACGCCGGGAAATGTGGCGGCGATCCACCCCCTGCAGGACGGAGTCATTTCCGACTATGAGCTGACAGCGCGTATGCTGACGGAGATGCTTCGCAGAATCGTGCGTTTTTCCATTGTAAAGCCGCGCATCATCGTCTGCGTGCCCAGCGGTGTGACGGAGGTCGAGGAACGCGCCGTAATCCAGGCGGCGATGGAAGCAGGCGCCCGTCGGGTCTATTTGATCGAGGAACCGCTGGCGGCTGCTCTGGGAGCGCATTTGGACATTTCTGCACCGGAGGGACATATGGTGGTGGATATCGGCGGCGGTACGACGGATATCGGCGTGCTGACCATGAACGGAATCGCCTGCTCCTCCTCCATTAAGGTAGCGGGGCTACAGTTTGACGAGGCGATTATCAAATATGTCCGCAAGCATTACGGTGTTTTGATCGGTGCAAATACAGCAGAGGAGATCAAGCTCTCGATTGGCAGCGTATCAGAACGCGCTGAACGACTGACGATGACGGTCAAAGGACGTGATCTGAAAATCGGTCTGGCAAAGGAGATCACGGTGGATTCCGATGAAATCATGGAGATCCTCAAGCGCCCTGCACGTCAGATTGCGGACAAGGTGCTGGATGTTCTGGAGCAGACTACGCCGGAGTTGGTAGCAGATATCGCCAAGAACGGGATCGTGCTCACCGGCGGCGGCAGCCAGCTTTACGGTATGGACAAGGTGCTTCAGGAACGGACGGGAATGACTTGTGTTCTGGCAGACGACGCAGATTCCTGTGTCGCTTACGGCTGCGGTAAGAGCTTGTCATGGATGAACCATATGCAGGAGGGGACCATCAACATTGCCCGCCGCCGTCTGCTCAGGGAATAAAAAAGGAACGGCCAAACGGACGTTCCAGAGGTATAGATATTGATACCAGACTCAATCTTGGCATGTCTTGGACAGACTGTGAGCTCCCTTGTGTAAAGGGAGCTCATATTTTATCCACCGAGATATGCGCGCTTGACTTCCTCGCTCTGCGACAGCTCGGCACCGGTACCGGAAAGTGTGATCTTTCCGGTTTCCAACACATATGCGCGATCCGCCAGATCCAGCGCCATGCCCGCATTCTGCTCCACAAGCAGAATGGTTGTACCGCTTTCACGCAGTTCCCGAATGATGTCAAAAATCTGCTCGACAAGGATTGGTGCCAAACCCATCGAAGGCTCGTCCAGCATCAGGAGCCTCGGATGAATCATCAGACCGCGCCCCATTGCCAGCATTTGCTGCTCACCGCCGGAGAGCGTGCCGGCAATCTGCTTTCTCCTTTCCCGCAGGCGGGGAAAACGCTGGAATACGCTTTCCATTGTCTCCTCAATGTTCTGCTTGTTGGTAAAGGCACCCATTTCCAGATTCTCCTGTACTGTCATCTGGAGGAAAATACGCCGTCCTTCGGGAACGTGCGCCAAGCCATGCTGCACCAAAGTATGCGCCGCGCTGCGGGTGATATCGCTTCCGTTTAGCGTAATGCTGCCGGACTTTGGATGAAGGAGACCGGAGATCGTTTTTAAGGTTGTAGATTTTCCAGCGCCGTTTGCGCCGATCAGCGCGACGGTTTCTCCCTCCCCGACTTCAAAGGAAATGCCCTTGATGGCGTGAATCGAGCCATAATAAACATGGATATTTTCAACCTTCAGCATTGTCGGCAGCTCCTTTCCGTCCGAGATATGCCTCAATTACCGCGGGATTGCTTTGAATCTGCTCCGGCGTACCCTTCGCGATGATTTTGCCGTAATTGACCACGGCAATGCCCTCACAGACACCCATGACAAGATTCATGTCATGTTCAATCAGCATGATTGCGATTTGGAAGGTAGTGCGGATTTTTTGGATCTGCTCCATTAAATCAGCGGTTTCCGATGGGTTCATGCCGGCGGCGGGTTCATCCAGCAGAATGATGGCAGGATTGGTTGCCAATGCACGGACGATTTCCAGACGACGCTGTGCACCGTAGGGGAGACTTCCTGCCTGCTGCTGCGCAAAGTCAGCCATTCCCATAAAATCCAGCAGCTCCATGCAACGATTCCTCGCGGAGCGTTCGGAGCGATAATACTTCGGAGTATGCAGGAGCGATGAAACAAAGGAACATTTGATTCCGTTGTGCATCCCAACCTTGACATTATCCAAAACGGACATGCTGGAAAATAGCCGAATATTCTGGAAAGTTCTTGCAATGCCCATACGGTTGACCTGCGCGGTCGTCATACCTTTCGTGTCGATGCCACGCAAAAGAATGGTGCCTCGTGTCGGCTGATAAACGTTTGTCAGCAGATTAAAAATAGTTGTTTTCCCGGCACCGTTTGGACCGATCAATCCGGCAATCTCTGTAGCGCCAATGGTCAACGAGAAACGGTCTACCGCGGTCAAACCGCCGAAATCTATGCCGAGGTTACGTACATCGAGCACAGGCTGCCGATGTAAATCCCGTTCCGGGATAATGGTGTTGGTGGGCAGCGGAACCATTTTTGTCGTGCTCATGTGTGTTTCCTCCTTCTGCGGAGATTTTGCTTAAACTGCATAAAGCGGGGATTATGGTTGAGAACCATCACAAGGATCAGAACGGCAGCATAAACCAGCATGCGATAGTCATCAAAGCCGCGCAGCAGTTCCGGCAGGACGGTGAGGACGGCAGCGGCAATCACAGAGCCGCGAAGATTGCCCATGCCACCCAGAACAACCATGACTAAAACGCTGATAGAGGTATTGAAATTAAATTTCTTTGCAGCAATGCTGGAATAGTTCATTGCAAACAGCACGCCCGCCATGCCGGCTAGGACGGCGGAGATAACAAATGCCTTAAGCTTATAGACCGTAATGTTTATCCCCACAGACTCTGCGGCAATGTCGTTATCTCGGATGGCGCGGATTGCGCGACCCTCCCGACTGTGTACCAGATTCATAATAATGAACAGCGTGAACAGCACCAAGGCAAAGCCGATGGCAAAGGTGGAAAGCTGAGTAGTGACCGAGGCTCCCTGAGGACCCGCGATGATGTAATTCGCATTTGGGTTATTGCCTGTGCTGAACATGGAAAAGTGCAACCCGGTTTCAGAAAGCTCCACATACAGACAATCGAAAATATTACGGATGATTTCTCCGAATGCCAGAGTGACAATCGCGAGGTAGTCGCCACGAAGACGAAGCACAGGGATTCCGATCAGGACGCCTGCGACGCCGGCGAGGATACCGCCGATCAACATCGCAATGATCATCAGGAGAATGGGGTTGGAAATCCTGTCAGACAGAGAGGCAACCGCGATCACGCCGGAAAAAGCTCCGATGCTCATGAAACCGGCATGACCCAGACTCAGCTCGCCCAATATACCGACCGTCAGATTCAGGGAAAGCGTCATAACGATATAGGCGCAGATAGGCACGAGCTGACCGCTCAGAGAGTGACTCAGAACACCGTTGGAATCCAGAATCTGCATCACAATATAGGCGGCGACAACAAGGGAAACCGTCACCAGATTCTGCCGTGTCGTTTTTGAACGCAAGCGTAAGGAGCGTTGTTTCGTTTGATTCATCACAGACACCTCACACTTTCACATTCACTTTTTTGCCCAGTAGACCGTTCGGCTTACAGAGCAAAATAATAATGAGGACGGCGAAGACAATGGCGTTGCTCAGCTCCTGGCTGATATATGCTGCGCCGAAAATTTCAATGATGCCCAACAAAATGCCGCCGATCAGCGCGCCGGGAATGGAGCCAATGCCGCCAAAGACCGCCGCGGTGAATGCCTTGATACCGGGCAGGGAACCGGTGGTAGGGACAAGAACGGGATACATGGAGCAATACAGAACGCCTGCAATTGCGGCAAGTGCAGAACCGATGGCAAAGGTGATGGAAATTGTACGGTTGACGCTGATGCCCATCAGCTCAGCGGCGTCGCGATCCTCCGCTACGGCGCGCATTGCTTTTCCGGTTCTTGTTTTTTCCGTAAAGAGAGTCAGTGCGATCATGATAACCACACAAGACAAAACGGTCACAAGCGCTTCGCCTGTAATCGTCAGCCTGCCGTCAAACAGATGTATAGGAGGAACGCTTACTACGGACGGATATACCTTCGTGTTGGGCGACCAGATGATCTGTGCCAGATTCTGCAGGAAATAGCTCACGCCAATGGCGGTGATCAGAACCGCAAGCGAGGTAGCGGAGCGCAGTGGCTTGTATGCCAGACGTTCAATCAGCATGCCCAGCCCGGTGCAGACCAGCATCGCGATTGCCAATGCCGCCAGAGGTGGCATATCCAGAGAGTTCATTGTAACGAATGAGACATAGGCACCGATCATGATCACATCGCCGTGCGCGAAGTTCAGCATTTTTGCAATACCGTAGACCATGGTGTAGCCGAGCGCAATGATTGCATAAACACTGCCCAGGCTCAGACCGTTAATCAAATTGGATAACAGTGACATGGAGTGTCCTCCTGATTTCTGTAATGACGTTATCCTCTGCATCCGGTCAGGGATGCAGAGGAATTCAAAATTTGTCAGCCTGCGTTAACGTATACGCCGTCTTTAATGACAACGGCGAAGGGAGCTTTGTCAACCTGACCGTCTTTCCAGACCATGTCCGAACCTGTCAGACCACTGAAGCTCATGGTATTGAACTGCTCGATCATGGCTTCGCAAATGTCCGCCGTGTCCGCGCTGACATCCATACCGGTGGCGGTAAAAGCCTGATAAATTGCATAGACACAATCGTATGCGTCTGCGGCAAACTGATTCGGCGTTTCGCCATAGGTCGCTTCGTATGTTTTCACGAAAGAAACGGTTGCCTCATCGGTGGAGTCGGCGGCGAACGGAGTCAGAAGCATAACGCCTTCAGCGAGAGAGGTATCAAAACCCTCCAGTGTCAGGATACCGTCCATGCCATCCACGCCAAAGAAGGTGGGAGTATAGCCGATCGCGCTTGCCTGATTGAGAATCAGAGAGGCCGGGGTGTAGTAAATGGGGAGAAAAACAAGATCGGCTCCGGCGTTTTTCGCATCGGCGAGCTGGACGGAATAATCCGTTGTATCTCCAGTACAGGTGCTTACGGAGACAATGTTGACACCAAGTTCCTTTGCCTTTGCGTCAAAGGTCTGATAGATACCGCCGGAATAGGCGTTGCTGTTGTCATAGATCACGGCTACCGCCGCATCCGGTCTGTGTTCTTTGATGTAGCGGGCAGAGGCGGCGCCTTGGTTCGGGTCATTGAAGCAGATCTGGTAGACATTGTCCTTTCCTTCAGTGACTTTTGTAGAAGAGGCGGAAGGCGTGAGCTCAAAAACGCGATCGGAATAAGTCATAGAGGAAACGGCGATGCAGGGCTGTGTGGTAGTAGTGCCCACGAGGACCTGCATACCCCAGTCCATCAGGTTGTTGTAGGCGTTGACGGATTTTTCGACATCGTTCTCATCGTCCTGCGTGTTCAGTGAGAGTTGAATGCCGCCTTTTGCGTTGATTTCATTGACAGCAAGCTCCGCACCGTTTTTGGTGGCAATGCCGTACATGGCCGCGTCACCTGTCAGCGGACCGATCAAGCCGAGCTTCAAAGTATCGCTGCTTTCGGTATCCTTTTTACCACAGCCAGCAAAAAGGCACAGAACCAAAGCTGCAACCATTACAACACACATTACTTTTTTCATTTTCATTTTCTCCTTTCATAAATGACCAAAATATACAAAACCGACCAACGTCTCAAGGACGCGGTCGGTAACGTATACGCTTACAGCGTGGCGACCATCGATCCTTTTCGACGTAATTTGCAAAGAACAAGGAACAGGACACAAAGCAATAAAACAGCAATAATAAGAAAAATGATGGATACCGCAGAAGCGACACCCATCATAATCAGCAGGCAGGACGCACAGAAGCACGCGTCAGCGACGGACGCGTTCATCTGCATCATTTTATGATTGTGGTTAAAACGAAACATACCGCATCCTCCTGAAGTTTTTTAAAATTTAAAATTTTCTCATACTATATCGCTTTAATTCAAAATAGTCAACTGGAAATATATACAAAATATGCAAACAAAACGGGAAAGAATTTTAATGATTTGACTACCGTAAATCTCACATACCATGCCCGGAGGGAAGGCAACTTCTACTAACCCTAGGCTTTAAAAACAACGCCGTCCGCCGGAGCGCCTCTGGCGGACGGCAAAACTCAGAAGATCAACAGAGTCAGACCGGTCAATATCGGCTGATGCAGGAGATAAAACCAAAGGGAGTGCTTCCCGCAAAAGCGCAGAAAGCGCAGCAGGAAAAAGTCAGCGTTGACCTTTGGAAGAAGAGACTCTTTCTTTTTGTATGCCGTGCGTCCGATGGCGGCGCCCAAAAGATACCAGCCAAGTCCGGGGAAGATGGGGAAATAATCACCGCTGAAAAAGCCGGGAAAGGTCAGCCCAAAGGGGAACAGGAATTTGACCGATACGGTTAGCGTGTCAAACCAGAAGCCCAAAACCACAAATGCGACTCCGAGCACAATCAAAGCCCAGACAGGAAGCCGCTTGAACAGGGGAAATACCATCATGCAAACACCCAGCATATGGAGGATCCCAAAGACGATCAGAATGCTCTCGGAAAAATCAAGCACATAGATCAGAAACACAGTGGAAGCGGTGACCAACAGACCCGCAGCGAAGACAACGACGCCTCGCCGAAAGCTTCGGGAGGCAAGCGTTGCACAAATACCGGAAATCAAAACGAAAAAAACATGACCATAGGTACGGAAAAAATTAAACCAGCCAGGCATGTTTAATGAAACACCGCCGAACGTTTTCAGGTCAAAGACTGCGTGGATGGCAATCATGCAGAGGATACAAAAGCCGCGCAGGGCATCCAGTTCCCAAATTCGCTTAGTTTTTACAGTCATTCTTTTGCCTCCATTTCCTCCTGCTCCAGCACACGGTAAGCGACCTTGCCGACAAGTGTTTTCGGGAGCTCCGAACGAAATTCGATTTCTTTCGGCATGG
>CAMGMW010000040.1 GCA_946059285.1 uncultured Clostridia bacterium | reverse complement strand
AAGGTATCGCGCAATAAACCTGCAATCTCCTTGCGGTTAAATTCGTCCTTGATGTTGGCACAGAGCTTTTTATAGAACAGGATCGGGTTTTCGAGGAAGTATGTAAACGATCCGTTGCACTTCAGGTCGACTTCCATATCCAGTCCGATGTTCTTATCCACCGCACGGAACATGACGGGGGTAGGCGTACCATACAGGTTGTTTTTGATTTCCTTCAGGTTGAAGTAATAGATGCGCTGGTCATGGGCGGTGTTGCCGCCGAATGCGATACGTCGACCCATTGTCTTAAAGGTATTTTTAATGTTCTCACCCAGGCTGCCCTCAAAAATGCTCGGCTCTGTGGAAGAATTGTAGACAAAATGTCCGGGTACGGCGGAGAATTCCACGACCTCGCCCTGATCCACGAGGGCCATCGCCTGACCGTCATGGATAATAATCAGAGAGCCGTTGGAGATGATGTCCTCATTGCCGTTGTTTGCGGTGCGTCCGTTGGTGTTCCGTCTGGCTCTTTTGACGAGAATATCATCCGAAAAGGAATCCATCGTATAAAATTCCTTATACTGATCGGAAATGACCTCGCCGACGGCGCCCAGTGCTACTTTGATCAGTCCCATTGTGGTGCTCCTTTCAAAATCTGTGTCTGAACTCTGACACTTGTCAGCATATTGTAATTATAGCAGAGGCATTTTCCAATTACAACATAATTTTTTATGACATCGTCCGCGGCACTTGCGAAATTTGCCGCAATTCGGTATGATGGCAGCAGGGAGGCGATTCAAATGGAACGGATTTTGCTGGTAGAGGATGACTGTACCATCGTGACGGCGCTGTCGCAATTTCTGCGGGCGGAGGGTTTTTCGGTCCGCACCGCCGAGGGACAGACACAGGCGCTCGATGCGCTTGCACAGGAGGAATTTGATCTTGTTTTATTGGATGTGGGCCTGCGGGACGGAAACGGTTTTTCCATCTGCTCCGCCGTCAAGCAGCAGAGCGACACCGCAGTGATTTTTCTCAGTGCCTCCGGCGATGAATACAGTGTAGTGACCGGTCTGGATCTGGGTGCGGATGACTATGTGGCAAAGCCCTTCCGTCCACGTGAGCTGGTTTCCCGCATCCGCAGTGTTCTGCGGCGGACCGGCAAGGCGCAGTCCGTGATCGATCTGGGCAGTGTCCACATCGATACGGAGCGGGGTGTCGCCACAAAAAACGGAGACGACCTATTCTTATCCGCGCTGGAATACCGGCTGCTGCTGGTGTTTCTCAACCATCGCGGCATGACTCTTACCCGCACCCAGCTTTTGGAAGAGATCTGGGATGTGGCCGGAGATTTTGTCAACGACAACACCCTGACCGTTTACATCAAGCGTCTGCGCAACAAGCTGGAGGACGATCCACAGGAGCCGACGCTCATCCGCACGGTGCGGGGCATCGGGTACCGTATGGAGGTCTGAAGCATGATGCGAAATCCTGAAATCCGCCGGATGCTTCTGATTTGCCTTCCCATTTGCGCTCTGATAACGGGTGTCGTGTGGTATCTCGACACCGTCTGCGGCATTCAGGTGTGTGCGCTCTGTCTGGTTTTGCTCATCGTATACCTGTGGGATGCAAGGCGGCGTTACCGACGGATGGCGCAGTTGGCTTCCGATATTGACGCGATCCTCCATGGTCAGACCGGAATCAGTCTGGCGCATTACACTGAAGGCGAGGTCAGCCTGCTGCGCAGCGAACTGCAAAAGCTGATCGTGCGCTTGAAAGAACAGGCAGACCAGTTGAAGAAGGAAAAAGTCCAGCTTGCGGATTCCATGGCAGACATTTCCCATCAGATGCGTACACCGTTGACGGCGATGAATCTGCTGCTGGCAGAGCTTTCCAAGCAAACGGAGGATACCGGTCGACCGACTGTACTTGCTCTGCGCCAGCAGGCGGTTCGGATGGACTGGCTGGTCAGCACACTTTTGAAGCTGGCAAGGCTGGACGCGGGCACAGTGCATTTTCAACCGGAATCGCTTCCGATGACCACGCTGATTGCAAAGGCTGCCGAACCGCTTTCCATCCTGATGGAGGTCAAGGAGCAGGAACTGCAGGTACCGGCGTCCGGCAGCGTTGTCTGTGATCCCGCGTGGACGGCTGAGGCACTGAGCAATATTTTGAAAAACTGCACAGAGCATATGCAGGCGGGTCGGATCTGCGTTACCGCAGAGGAAAACGCAGTCTGTGCCTGTATTTGCATCCGCGACAGCGGCGGAGGAATCGATCCGCAGGATCTGCCTCACCTATTTGAGCGCTATTACCGAGGCGGCAACGCCACTGAGCAAAGTGTCGGCATCGGGCTAGCGCTGGCGCGGTCCATTATCGCCGCACAAAACGGTACCGTCACCGCCGCCAACCGCGACGGCGGCGCAGAATTTGTCGTAAAATTGTTCAAGAGCGTTGTTTGACTCTGCCGAATTCTACCACTGACAGAAAAGACTATTTTACCAGTGGTTCGTATGAAATATGACGGATTTGTCACAAAACAGTCACCGGGATGTCACCGGCGGGATGTAAAATGCGGGCAGAATACAGCGAAAGGAAATCTGGTTATGGAGCTTCTGCGCATTGATCATTTGAGCAAGGTCTACGGTGAGGGAGAAAACATCGTCCGTGCGCTGGACGACGTGTCCTTTGCCGTGGAAAAAGGCGAATTCATCGCCATTATTGGTCCCTCCGGTTCCGGAAAATCGACGCTGCTGCACATCCTGGGCGGCGTGGACCGTCCCACAAGCGGTCATGTCTATATGAACGGAGAGGACGTTTATGCCCGCAACGATGACGCGCTTGCGGTATTCCGCCGCCGGGAGGTAGGTCTGATCTATCAGTTTTACAACCTGATTCCCGTACTGAACGTGGTGGAGAACATCACACTGCCCGTGCTGATGGACGGGCGGAAGGTCAACGAAGCACGTTTGCAGGAGCTGCTGCAAACGCTGCAGCTGACCGGACGGGAAAATCATCTGCCCAATCAGCTCTCCGGCGGTCAGCAGCAGCGTGTTTCCATCGGTCGCGCCTTAATGAACGCCCCCGCCGTGGTACTGGCGGATGAGCCGACCGGAAATCTGGACAGCAAAAACTCGCAGGAAATCGTTGAGCTGCTGAAATATTCCAACAAAGCCTACGGTCAGACGCTGATTGTCATTACCCACGATGAATCCATCGCTCTGCAGGCGGGGCGTGTGCTCGCCATCGAAGACGGCAGAATCACCAGGGATGAGGTGATCCGCCGATGAACATTTTTCGCCGTATCGCTTTGCAGTCCATGAAACGCAACCGCGTACGAACCGCAGTCACAGTCATCGGCGTGATTCTCTCCACCGCCATGTTTACGGCAGTGACAACCTTTTGCACAACCCTGCTCGCGCATCTTGTGCGCACCGAAGCCTATGAGCACGGTGCATATTACCTATCCTTCTCCGCCGTTGATCACAGCACTGTGCAGCAAATGGCGCAGGACAAGGAGACCGATGCACTGGTGCAGGCGGAATATATTGGCTATTCGGAATTGCTGGACAGTGAGTTTTCCCCCTATGCTTACGTTCTTGGTATAGACGAGGCATTTTCAGAGATGATGCCCGTCCATTTGCTTGACGGCAGTCTGCCTCAAAACGGCACGGAAACACTGGTTCCGGAGCATATACAGTTCCGCAACGGTCTTGATGTCGAGCTGGGCAGTACCCTGACACTGGCGCTGGGCGACCGCATTTACGACGGGCAGCAGCTCTGGCAGAATAGCGGCATGGAGGCGGAAACGCTCGAAATCCGAGAGACCCGCACCTATACCGTTGTCGGGTTTTATGAACGTCCCGACTTTGAAAGCAGTTTTGCACCGGGATATACCTTCCTGACTGCGGCAGACGGCACCGGCACCGGCATCTATGATGTATATGTACGTCTGAACAGCCCTTCAACCTCCGCATTGGATGCCTTTCAGGAAAAATATACGCAAGCAGCACCGGGCGGGACCGACACCAACTGGAGCTATCTGCGCACGCAGGGCAACCTGCGCTATAGCAACTACAACCGATTTCTCTTCACTTTCGGCGGGATCCTGATATTACTCATCATGATCGGCTCCGTTTCCATGATTTATAGTGCGTTTTCCATTTCCGTCAGTGAACGGACACGGCAGTTCGGGCTTTTGTCCTCCATCGGGGCAACGAAAACGCAGGTACGCCGTACCGTGCTGTACGAAGCGCTGGTCGTCTCCTGCCTCGGCATTCCGTTGGGACTGTTGGCGGGCTGCGGCGGCATGTTTATCACCTTCCTGCTGCTTGGTGACCAGATGAGCTCTCTGTTTGCAGGCGCGAGCTTCCCCATGCGTTTCACGGTTTCGCCGTTGTCCCTGCTCCTTGCGGCTTTGATCGCGCTGAGCACGGTCGTGATCTCCGCGCTGATTCCGGCCCGTCGGGCGATGCACGTTACGGCAATCGAAGCCATCCGGCAGAGTCAGGACATTAAAACGGAAAAGCACAGCAGCACCTCGGGCAAACTGGCATACAAGCTCTTCGGACTGCCTGGAATGCTGTCGAAGAAATACTTCCGCCGCAGCCGTAAAAAATACCGCGCCACCGTCATTTCCCTTGCCATGAGCGTACTGCTATTCGTCACCGCCAGCACCTTCGGGATGTATCTGACCGAATCGGTGAATGAAAATGTCCGTGTCTATTCCTTCGATTTCGCCTATGAGGAGCCGCTCGACGAGGCGGCGCTTTCCGCCGTTGCCCCGGCGCTGCGGGAGGCGGAGGGCATTGAAGCGGTCTGGTATGCCGACAGTTCGGGCGTCGAATTCTACCCGATGCAGGAGGAGTTTTCCGAAAGCTTTCTTGCATATCAGGCGAACATGGAGCGCGTGTCCGGTGCAGCTCCGGTCACCCAATATGAGTCGGTCAATGCTTCCGTTTTCTATATCGACGATATCACCTTCCAAACCCTGCTGTCGCAGGCCGGTATCACCGACTATGGCGGCGGAGCCCTGCTGTATGACCGAGATCAATATGTGTACTATGATGAGGCAGGGGAAAACCGCTATGTTTACAATGGCACGATGCTTGACGGTACGGTTACTGCACTGCGCACCGCTGTTTATCCGGAGGTGGAGGGTTATTACTACGCCGGCACAGAGGAGGTAGGCGGCGAACGCAAGCTGCTGTATCTCCCCGAAGTCGTCGCCGATGAAACGCCGTCACCTGTCTATCTTGACCCGCAATACCGGGATACTCCCATTGCAGGTCGGCTGGAAACCGCCCCCTTTGGAGATTTCGGTGTGAGTCTGTATCTGCCTTTACACACTATAGATGAACCGCAGCCTACGCTGTACATTAATGCTGACAACACGGAACAGGCAAAGCAGAGCGTCAAAGCGGTTTTTCAGAACTGCAAGCTTCTCTACAAAGAGGCCGCGCTTTTTAATGTGCAGGAAGCCAACCGCGGCTTGCGGGATCAGCTGACTGTGATCCGCGTGTTCTCCTACGGCTTCATCGTCCTCATTTCCCTGATCTGCGTCGCGAATGTCTTTAACACCATCTCCACCAATGTGGCTCTGCGGCGCAGGGATTTTGCCATGCTCCGCTCCGTGGGCATGACGGCAGGCGGCATGAATCGCATGGTTCGCTTTGAATGCCTGCTTTACGGCATCCGTGCGCTGCTGATCGGTCTGCCGCTGTCCGTGCTTTTGTCTCTGCTCATGTTCCGCGCATCGGTCGACGTATCCTCCGCAGGCTTCCGCCTTTCCTGGTCCGCCGTGGCGATCGCCGTGGTCAGCGTGTTCTTTGTCGTCTTTGTGTCAATGATGTACGCCATGCGGAAGATCAAACGGGATAACCCCGTCGATGCGCTGAAATCAGAAATGACGTAAAATGATCGGCTTTTCGACTGAAAAAGTCTCAAAAAACACTTGCATTTTGGGAATAACGGTGCTATAATAGTGACAATCTATAGTAAGCTTTACTAAAGAGAGGGGTTCTCCCCTCTCTTTCTTCTTGAAATTTTGTACAAACACGAGGAAAGAGTATGAAAATCACAGAACAGGTTTGGCGGCTTGCCGAACCGTTGGTACAGGCCAACGGGTGCAGCCTCTGGGACGTGGAATATGTCCGTGAGGGCGGCGAGTGGTTTTTACGGCTGTACATTGACAAAGACGGCGGCGTAAACATCAATGACTGCGAAGCGATCTCCCGCGCAGTTGATCCCGTTTTAGACGAGGAAGACCCCATTCCGGAGAGCTACCGTTTCGAGGTCTGCTCCGCAGGTCTGGAACGCACGCTTAAGCGCCCATCGGACTTTGAACGCTTTATGGGCAGCCCGGTTTTGGTCAAGCTCTACCGTCCGAGGGATGGGCAGAAGGAATTTGCCGGTGTACTGTCCGGCTACGAGGACGGTAATGTCACCGTGACGCTTCCCGGTAAAACGCTGACCCTTGAAAAAAGTGAGATCGCCCTGGTACGGCTTCGCGTGGAATTCTGAAATATTTGTATATATACAATAAGGAGAAATCATCATGAATGCTGAGATTTTTGCAGCGCTGCGGCAGTTGGAGAAAGAACGCGGCATCCCCGTTGACTACATGGTGGACAAAATTACACAGGCGCTGGTCGCTGCTTATAAAAAAGACAAGGACGGCTATACCGACAACGTATTTGTCGAATTAAATGAGCAGTCCATGCGGATGTATGTCCAAAAGGAAGTTGTAGAAGATGTGATCAGCCCCGCGACGGAGATCACGCTGGATGCGGCGCACAAGATTGACAAGAAAGCACAGCTCGGTGACCTCGTGAATGTGGAAATCAAGACGCAGGCCTTTGGGCGAATTGCCGCACAAACGGCAAAGCAGGTCATCATTCAGGGGATTCGCGAAGCAGAGCGCGGCATGATTTTTGAGAGCTTCTCCTCCAAAGAACACGAGATCCTCACCGGTACCGTTCTGCGGATCGAGCCGAATTCCGGCGATATTACCGTCCGCATCGGGCAGGGCACGGACCGTACCGACGCGCTTCTTGCCGCCGGAGAACAGGTCAAAACCGAGCATTTTACCGAAGGCGATCTGATCCGTGTGTACGTCATTGAGGTGCGCCGCAGCAACCGCGGTCCGCAGGTGCTGGTCTCACGCACCCATCCGGCGCTGGTCAAGCGGCTGTTTGAGCTGGAAGTGCCGGAAATCGAATCCGGTGCCGTGGAAATCCGCTCGATCGCCCGTGAAGCAGGCTCCCGCACAAAGTTGGCGGTTCATGCCGCAGAGGAGAACATTGATCCCGTCGGCGCCTGCGTCGGCGCAAGGGGCGCCCGTGTCGCCGCTGTTGTGGACGAGCTGAAGGGTGAAAAGATGGACATCGTTGTCTGGTCGGAGGATATGGAAAAATTTGTTGCCTCCGCCCTCTCTCCCGCTGATGTTATTTCCGTTACGCCCCTTCCCGGCACAAAGGCATACCGCGTCATCGTACCGGACGATCAACTCTCTCTCGCCATCGGCAAGGAAGGACAAAACGCACGTCTGGCTGCCCGGCTGACCGGCTGTAAGATCGATATCAAGCCCGCTTCTCAGGCGAGCGAGGAAATCACAGAGTAATCTTTTCAGTATCACAAAGGAGGGATCCCTGTGCCGAAAAAAATACCGATGCGGCAATGCCTTGGCTGTCGGGAGATGAAGCCCAAGCGGGAACTGGTGCGGGTTGTCCGCAGTCCGGAGAGCGCGATTTCCATCGATCTGCGCGGCAAGGCGCCCGGACGCGGAGCATACATCTGTCCGAACATGGATTGCCTGAAAAAAGCCATCCGCAGCAAGGCACTTTCCCGCGCTTTGGACACCGAGATCCCACAGGAAGTTTATGACAGTCTGACGGCACAGATGGAGGCGGAAGCGAATGGGGCAGGATAAGAGTCTGGGACTGCTTGCGATTTCCCGTAAAGGCGGCAACCTTGCCGTCGGTGAGGAACCGGTAAGCGCAGCGGCAAGAGCACAACGTGCGCGGCTGGTGCTGCTGGCATCAGACGCCGGTCCGCATACCGTCCGCAGAGCAAAAAGCTTTGTCGCGGGAACGGCACAGCCACTGCTGGTGCTGCCCTATACGAAGGACGAGCTGGGCGATGCTTTGGGTGCTACAAGCTGCGCCATTGCTGCAATCACGGATGTGCGTCTGGCACAGGCGTTTGTAAAAACACTGGGAGAACCTGAAAAACACGCCGCTCTGCTGCAGGATTTGGACGAGCGCGTCAAGCGCGTGGAAAAGCGGTGTGCCGAGGAAAAAGCGCATAAATACAACGTCCATCACGGAAAGAAGTAACTACAGGAGGTGGCTTTATGAGTTTAGTGAAGTATCGAGTCAAGGAAGTCGCGGCAGATTTCGGAAAAACGCCGAAGGAGATCGCGGAGATCATAGGAAAGTATTTTGAAAAGCCCCGCAGCAACACGCAGGTGCTGACAGACGAACAGCTCAACACGGTGTTTGATTACATCACCCAGCACAATCAGATCAGCTCGCTGGAACAGGTATTTGCCGTGGCACCGGTGCAAAAAAAGGAGCCGCCCAAGCCCGAGGAAAAGAAACAGTCCGGAACCGTGCCGGAACAGAAGCCTGCACCGAAGCAGGAGCAGCGGAAGCGGGAGCGCCGTGTGGTAGACACCAAGGCTGTCACTGTCAATGCCGACCGCTTCGACGACCGTGTCGATGTCCTGATCTCCGAGCGCGCCCAGAATTTCTCCGGCGGTAAGCAGAAGATCAGCAACAAAAATAAGAATAAGGGCAAAGCGGGCAAAAAGGCCCCCATGGGCAACAAGCAGCGCAATGAAGAGCTGGAAAAGATGCGCCGCCTGCGTCTGGAGGTCATCAAGAAGACCCCGCTGACCGTCAAGATTCCCGACGAGATCACCGTAGGCGAGCTTGCCTCCCGCATGAAGAAAACCGCCACTGAGGTGATCAAGGTTCTGATCAAAAACGGCGTCATGGCAGCCATCAATCAAACCATTGACTTCGATACGGCGGACTTTG
>CAMGMW010000039.1 GCA_946059285.1 uncultured Clostridia bacterium | reverse complement strand
CATGAGACGTGTTTTCGCGATTCTTACCTGACCATCGCGAAATCACACCGCGCCGTTTTCGGCGCGGTGCCACCAATTAAGATGTATATTTTTATCGGTGGTTCGTACTAGAATCTGAAATAGATAAACGGGTTATAGGTGGAACTGATGATATAGGCAATGCACACACCCAGCAGGATCAGGTACATCCCGTGTTCCAAAACAAGCCAAGCTGTCCCCTCGCGCCGGGGCAGCTTCCGAAAAACGGGCGCGGCAGCAATGAGACCCAGGGGAACATATATAAGCCCCTTCACAATGGAGGTGTCCGCCGCCAGCATAGCGGTAAAGTTTGTGGGCATATAGCAGAACATGGTTTTGAGGGCGTGCCACATCTGCGTCATATCGGTACAGTTAAAAATCACCCAGCCTACGTTTACCAGCAGCATGGCATACAGCCACCGGAGCAGCTTGGGAAGCTTTTCCAGATACTTCCCCAAGAACAGCTTTTCCGCGAGAAGCAGCAAGCCATAGTACAGACCCCAGAGGATAAAGTTCCACTGCGCTCCGTGCCACAAGCCGGTGAGCCCCCAGACCACCAGCAGATTCCGAATCCATTTGCCCCGACTCACCCGGTTGCCGCCCAATGGGATATACACATAGTCCCGGAACCAACTGGACAGGGAGATGTGCCAGCGCCGCCAGAAATCCGTGACGCAGAGGGAGAGATAGGGGTAATTGAAGTTCTCCAGAAAACGAAATCCGAAAATCCGACCGAGACCGATTGCCATATCACTGTAGCCTGAGAAATCAAAATAGATTTGGAGCGCGTAGGCCGTGGCCGCCAGCCAGTAGGGGAGGGTGCCGTACAAATTCTGACTACCGCCGTAAATCAGCTCCGACAGAGCGGCCAGATGGTTGGCAAGAATCACCTTTTTGGCAAGACCCAGGATGAACCGCTTGATGCCGGCGGCAACGTCACCTAAAGTCTCCTGCCGGTTTTCCAATTCCTCCTCAATGGTCTGATAACGCACAATGGGACCGGCGATGAGCTGCGGGAAGAAGGACACATACAGGGCAAGGTACAGAAAATTCCGCTGTACCCGTATTTCTCCCCAGTACAGGTCGATGATGTAGGACAAAATCTGGAAGGTATAGAAGCTGATGCCGATAGGCAGGGCGATGCTTCTGATGGCAGGAAGCACGGGAAGGGCCAGACGCAGGTTATCCCAGATGAAATTGGTGTACTTAAACACCACCAGATTGGCGATCAATAGCACCAAACCTGCCAAAAATGCCGTCCGCCTGAGCCGGGGCTTGCTTTTCAGGTGCTCCATCAGCAGACCGCAGAAGTAAGCCTCCAGACAGGCCAGCAGCATAATCAGCACATATTTTGGCTCACCCCAGGCGTAGAACACCAGAGAGAACAGGAGCAGGACCACATTGCGGTACACCCGGTTCCGGCAGATAAAGTAGCCGACAAGAACCAGAGGGAGAAATCCGTAAAGAAAGACGAGACTACTGAAAACCATGCTCAATCCTCCAGCCTAAAGTCATCCGATAGGAAATAATCCCGACTTCCAATGAGCAGCACCTTGGAGATCTGATGTGCCTGTACATATTCCTCCAGACGGAAGGGCGCGCCCATGGAGACCTCATAATTTCGCAAATCCACAGAGTAAGTCTTTTGGAAATGGGATGCCAGAAGTTTCAAAATGGCATTGTCATAGGATTCGCCCAGCACCAGAATGCTTTCCCGATCCTGCCGGTGGGTGTCAAAGATAATTTCGCCGCTGTCACTGCCGTAAAAAGCGCCGTAAGAAATCTGTTCTGTGGTTTCTCCGTTCCAATAGGCGTCCTGTTTTCCATAGTCTTCCGCCGGTTCTCCGTTGATGGTGATATCCATATCCGGATAGACGAAGCGATAGGCGGGAAACTGCTCCTTGAATACATTCATGCCGCCGGAAGTGTTTGCCTTGGAACCGCTGAAGGTGTACGCCAGAAGCTTTTCCTCCTCCGGTACCATAGGCTTGTCCTCCGGGCAAAGCAGCTTCGCTACCTGAGTATAGCCCAGGTAGGAGCCGTAGCAGTTCCAATGGTGGTCGGTTTTATAGAAGTTCCTGCTGAAAAAATCGAAGTCAGTCACCTGAAACAAGCCGAAATGGGATGCGTCCAGATGCAGGTTTTCCTGAACATAGGAGGAGAACCCCGTATTCTTACCGGTGGAGAAGTTCATGTCCGTGTCCTTCTCAATGTAGAAAACATAAAATTCCAGCTCCGGATGGCGGTCCAGCATGCTGTTGATATTCTCAATCCGAGGCTCCAGCACTGCCAGCTTTTCCTCCAGCGGGGCCGGGTAGTACACAAGGCAGTTGCCGCCGAAGACGCTGTTGCCCAGGAAATTGACGTACAGATCAGGGTGAGCTTTTATAAAACCCTCCAAAGTTTTGAGCTGGAAGGATACAGACAGACGGTGATACTGAGATTTAAGACGTTGGGCAAGAGGAACCTGGTCGGACAGTGCCTTTTCTACGGAATCCTGAAATGTGCCGCTTAAAAAATTCTCAGAGGAAAGTTCCTCTACGGTGTAGGCATAGCGGTTTTCGTAGTAGTTAATCTCCTTGGGCCAGAACAGGGTCCGTGCCAGTCCTGCCAGGAGAAAAAACAGGATCACCAAAAAGAAACACAGGTTTACCCATTGGTTCGCTTTCTTCATATATCATATTCCTCACAATTTGCTCACGATCTTTTGACTCCTGCTTTCCACCGCCAGACCCGCAGATGTTTTCTGACCATGTCCATCTAGGGGGATAAGAACGACCAAAAGCAATGCATTCTTTTTAAAAGTAGAACAATTCCTCAAACTTTTTATCCAGTGCGATACACAAAACCAGTGCCAGCTTTGCGGTAGGGTTAAACTGACCGGTCTCAATTGAGCTTATAGTGTTACGTGACACACCGACCATTTCTGCCAGCTGCTGTTGGGAGAATCCTTTTTCGGTTCGCGCTTCCTTCAAGCGGTTTTTCAATACCAGCTTGTCTTCCATCATTGCACCACACTCTTCATCACAATCACTACGGCAAAAGCAACAGCAAGAGCAATTTCCACGATTCCCCATATCAGCGCTCTGCGGTTTTTCAGATTTATGGACAATGCAACATGGTCGCTGCCCTGCATTGCAAAAAATACAAGCCATCCGACCAATCCGATTTCAGGAACGTGGAAAAGAAATTCGCTTGCCAGAACCAGCGCAACGCACACAAAGCCACCAACGAGCATAGCAATCCAGTTGTTCTCTGCATCTCGAAAGCACTGAATAAATGCAACCCAATCTGTATCCCGCAATCCGCAAAACCATCTGCGATCTTCGTTGTTTTCCGAATCTGACATAATAATGCCTAATTTGGATTTTGCGCGGGATTCTATTCTTCGTCCGCAACGAAGACATAGCAAATCCGGGATGCGGAGCCGCTTGATTTTTGTTGCCCATATTTTATTGCTGGTGCAGTATCGCTCAAGCTCTATTACCCGATGCCCCATGTGGTTTAGCTGCTCAATAACTGCTTCTGTGCCTACAGCACCCATTGATATCTTATCTAAGAAACTCCAATCTGTTTTAAATCCCATGGCTATTCTTCCTTTGTAGATTCATGAGTAATAATGTCTGAAAAATCAACGTCAAGAGTGTAACAAATGCGATCCAATATGGGTAACGCAACATATTGATCCCTCCGCAGCTTTGTCATCGTATTCGGAGCAATGTTTGCTTCTTTTCTGAATTCTGACTGACTTATTTTTCGGTCTATTAACAATTTCCATAATTTGTTATACGAAACTGACATATTGGCCACCGTCCTTACTGATGTACTCTGTGTATAGCTTAGCATAATTCACGCAAATATGCAATGTTTTGTCGCAAGATCACGCGAATCCAAGAGTTTCCTGTTTCAAATCCTGCCCCCGCGCACCTTTTGTTGCTAACACATTGAGCGTGATTTCCGCTCCTGCAAAAGAAAAAACGGCTAATTTCTGGCGCCGATCCACCAGTCATCAACCGTTTTTACTGCTATATCCGTATTTTGATTCTAAAACAGGGCTATAAAAGAGAATTGACTCACAAGTCTTGGTAGACTTATGAGTCAATCATTATGGCAGCGGGTGAAGGATTCGAACCCTCACAAACGGAGTCAGAGTCCGGTGTGCTACCTTTACACAAACCCGCTATGCTTGGTACGCCGAAACGCATATATAATTATATGCACTTTGCGCGAAAAGTCAAGCTGTTTTTTCGCTTTTTGGAATTTTTTCGTTGACATTTTTTATATTACAGGATGCGGCGCAGTTCTTTCAGACGGTTCACCTCATAATCGGGCAGTAATTCGGGACGCGCCGGCTGATGCGTCGGATTGAACCAACAGGTGCGGATGCCTGCGTTCTTTCCACCCTGAATATCGCTGGTGAGGCTGTCTCCGATCATCAGCGCCGTTTCGGGTCTGAAACCTGGAATGTGGGAGAAGCAGTAGTCAAAGTATTCCCGTTCCGGCTTATGATGCCCTGTGACCTCGGAGATAAAGATCTCTTTAAAATAATGACTGATACCGGCACTTTTCAGACGGGAATACTGTGTAGCGGCGACACCGTTGGAGGCGAGGTAGAGATCATATTTCGGGTACAGGTACTCCAAAAGCTCCGGCGCACCGTCTATGAAATAATGCCCGACAGAAAGATAGCCGCGGTAAATGTCCTCGCTGGCGGCAGGGTCCAGCGCGATGCCCAGTTCCTCATACAGCAGCGCAAAGCGCCGCACCAAAACGGTATCTCTTGTGATCTCGCCCCGTTCAAAGCATTCCCATTGAAGCCGGTTCAGTGCACTGTAGCGGTTCAGCAGCGCATCCGTTGGCTCCAATCCCACATCGCGAAAGGTTTTGGCGATGGCAACGCGCTCTGCGGCGCCAAAATCCAAAAGCGTGTCATCCAGATCAATCAGAATCGTTGTGAACATAGGACCTCCGTTGATATAAGGCGTTGGAAATGGCGGCAAACTCCGCAATGCTCAGCGTTTCACCGCGGACGCCGGGATCAATTCCGCAGTCGGACAATACTTCCGCGAGTTCTGATTTGCTCCATTGCCCAAAGCCAGAGGAAAGAGTGTTGAGCAGTGTTTTTCTCCGCTGGGCAAAGCCGGCGCGGACGGTACGGAAAAACATTGCCTCATCCAGAATCTCCGCCGGAGGCTGTTGGCGGGTTTTTAAGCAAACCACGGCGCTGGTGACCTTCGGTTGAGGGATAAAGCAGCTCGCCGGAACGTCAAACAGGAGCTCCGGCTGCGCATAATACCCGCACAGGATCGAAAAGGCGGAATAGTCCTTGCTGCCGGGCACGGCGCAGATGCGGAGTGCGACCTCCTTCTGCACCATGACGGTGATGCGGTCAAAGCAACGGCTTTCAAGCAGCCTGGTCAACACTGGAGAGGTGATATAGTACGGCAAATTTGCACATGCCGCGGGTCGCAAGCCCGCAAACCGTTCCTGTACAAGCGCCGAAAGATCTGTTTTTAAGACATCCTGAAACAGGATTTCCAGATTTGAAAACACGCCGACGGTCTCCTGCAAGACGGGACGAAGCGCCGTGTCCACCTCGATGGCGACCACCTTTCCGGCCGCCTGACATAGCTGCTGCGTCAGCGGTCCAAAGCCGGGACCGATTTCCACCACGCCGCAATCGGGACCAATGCCGGATGCGGCAACGATCCGTTCCGGCACCCAACGCTGTGTCAGAAAATTCTGACCCTTCGATTTGGAAAAGTGAAACCCGTATTTTGCAAGCAGCGCTTTGATTACGCCAAGATCGCATACGTCAAGCATAAAAATCGCCCCTTCTGTGCTCATTTTAGCAGAGAAAGGGCGAGATTGCAATGCTTTTTACGCGAGGATATAGACGGTGCAGTTACGTCTGCCGAACTGCCAGCATTCATCAACCGTTTCAAAATACAGGTCGATATGGTTGCCGCGGAAGTTGCCGCAGTCCTCGGCGGTACAGTAACCATAGATATATTTCCCGTCATTGGAGACGACGTACATTTTAGTACCGTAGGGAATGACCTTCGGGTCAACGGCAATGGCGCCGACGCGGGCAACCGTGCCGGTGGCGGTCGTACCGGTGTAGCCCTCACAGGAATAGGCGGTGGCTGTGACAGAGAGCACCTTCGTGTAGGTGTAGGTCTGACCGCCAGAAGTGGTCAGTGTACCGCCGCTGGCGGTGGGAGTGCCACTGTTAGCAGAGCTGCCGGAGCTGCTGCCGGAGGATGTCCCGGAGCTGCTGCCGGATGTCTTAACTGTTTCGACCGGCTCTTCCGGCTGTTCCATGATGATCCGGTCCACACCGCAGACGACCAGCTCGGAGACCGCCTTTGTCACTTCCGTTTCCTGCAGAACGGTGCGTTCCGTCTCAATACCGTTTTCATAGGTGATTTGCGTCCGGTAACGGATCAGCCCATCACGCCCCTCGATCAGAACGATCTCGGCGTCGGGCTCCAGGGTAGGATCTTCGTATCGGTTCACCTCGTAGGGGACGACCTCCTCGTACTCCACGATCTCCGTTTGCCTATGGATAATCTCGATGCGCATGCCGTCGCTGGTCATGGTGCTCTCATCACAGGAGAGAACATCACCTTCCGCCAGAGAGATGCCCATCCGTGCCAAAAGCTGCCCGGCGGTCTCGCCGTAGGTGCCAATGACATTCTGTGTACCCTGATAGACAACCGTGACCATCTGCATCCGACGGATGGTGATCTCGCTGACGCCGTCCGCAACCTGCGTGGTGTAAGTATCTTCTTCGTTTAGCTCAATCCCTGCCTCGGTTAATACCTCGTCCGGGTCGGTACTGTAGGACTTGTGGACGGTGACATTTCCCCCGTCCTTGATGATATAGCTGTTCTGAGCAAAGACGACCTGCGAAAGCAGGCCGGCGATGACCGCCACCATGACGACGACACCGACCATACGGTACAGTGTCCGCTTCTTTGCGGTGTGTTTCTGTTTACGATGCATCAGAGCCATCTCCTTTCCTATGGTGAATTTCAGATTGAAACCATTGTAACTATATTGTAACTACTGCGCAATTATAACATTTTCTTTTGATATGTCAAGAGTTTTTGAGTAATTTCCGAAAATCGACAACTTTTTATTCGATTATGTCAACACCTCCCATTACTAGATGGCGGATCGGTTGCGCTGTATTGGCGCGAGATATTGTAAAAATGGTTACAAAATGGTTTACATAACATTAGTAAAAATTGATTTGACAACGACTGAAAAAAGTGTTATATTGAACGGGACAAAGAGGCTGTGACGAAGAACGGCGTATGCCTTGAATGCTCAGAGAGGGAGCGGCTGGTGCAAGCTCCTGCATTCTGCACACGCATGACCGCTTCCGAGCCGCTTCCCTGAATTGCAGTAGGGGAGGACGGGTGCGCCCGTTACCGCGCCAATGAGCGGCAGCGCCGTGCGCTGCAAGCAGGGTGGAACCGTGGAATACGCTATGTATCTCACCCCTGATTTTAATCAGGGGTGAGTTTTTTCGCCCCGAATGGAAAAGGAGGGCATTTAAAATGTCAGAAGAAAACCTGTACACCTTTGAAAACGAGCAGTATCGCCGTACCTATTGGCATACCTGCTCCCATGTGATGGCGCAGGCGGTCAAGCGCCTGTATCCGCAGGTCAGGCTTGCGATCGGTCCGTCCATTGACAACGGCTGGTACTATGACTTCGACTGCGACTTCACCTTCACGCAGGAGCATCTGGATGCCATCGAGGCGGAGATGAAGAAAATCTGCAAGGAGCGGCTGCACCTGGAGCGTAGCGAAAAGCCGCGCGCCGAGGCAATCGCTTATATGCAGGAGAAAGACGAGCCGTATAAGGTCGAACTGATCAACGATCTGCCTGAGGACGCAGTGATCTCCTTCTATACGCAGGGCGAGTTTACCGATCTGTGCGCCGGCCCGCATCTGGACTCCACCGGACGCATCAAGGGCAACGCCTTTAAGCTCACTCAGTGCTGCGGTGCATACTGGCGCGGTGATTCCAAGCGAAAGATGCTGCAGCGCATCTACGGTGTTGCTTTCCCGAAGAAAGAAGAACTGGATGAGTATCTGCAAAAGCAGGAGGAAGCCAGAAAGCGCGACCACAACAAGCTGGGGCGTGAGTTGGAATACTTCACAACGGTGGATGTCATTGGACAAGGTCTGCCCATTTTGCTGCCGAAGGGCGCCAGAGTGATCCAGCTGCTGCAGCGCTGGGTTGAGGACGAGGAGCAGAAGCGCGGTTACCTGCTGACCAAGACTCCATTGATGGCAAAGCGCGAGCTGTACAAGATCTCCGGTCACTGGGATCATTATCTTGACGGCATGTTTGTCCTCGGGGATCCGCAGGATGAGACGAAGGAATGCTTTGCCCTGCGTCCGATGACCTGCCCGTTCCAATATCAGGTATTCCTCAACCGTGCCCGTTCCTACCGCGATCTGCCCATGCGTCTGGGTGAGACCTCGACCCTGTTCCGCAACGAGGATTCCGGCGAGATGCACGGACTGATCCGTGTCCGCCAGTTTACCATCTCCGAAGGGCATTTGGTCCTGCGTCCGGATCAGCTTGAGGAAGAGTTCCGCGGCTGCCTGGAACTGGCGAAGTACTGCCTGGATACCGTCGGTATGCTTGATCAGTGCACCTTCCGTTTCTCCCAGTGGGACCCCGCGAATCCCAAGAACAAGTACGAGGGTACAAAGGAGCAATGGGAGACCGCACAGGCGGTGATGAAGCAGATTCTGGATGATCTAAATGTGGAATATACTGTTGGCATCGATGAAGCCGCTTTCTACGGACCGAAGCTGGACATCCAGTATAAGAATGTGTTCGGCAAGGAGGACACCATCGTTACCATTCAGATCGATATGCTGCTGGCGGAGCGCTTCGGAATGGAGTACACCGATGTGGACGGTCAGAAGAAGCGCCCGTATATCATCCATCGCACCTCCCTCGGCTGCTATGAGCGTACGCTGGCATATCTCATTGAGAAGTACGCCGGTGCCCTGCCCCTGTGGATGATGCCCACGCAGGTCAAGGTATTGCCGATTACGGACAGCACGCATGAGTTGGCGGAGCAGGTTTGTGAAAAGCTGAG
>CAMGMW010000038.1 GCA_946059285.1 uncultured Clostridia bacterium | reverse complement strand
TATATCACTTTTCCCAAATCTGCAACGATAATTCCGTGCATTTTGCCGGGTTTTAGCAGTCAAAAACAGAAAATTTGAAAACATTCTGTGAAAAGCCGAAATTTTGGTTGTCAATTTGCCGAAATTATTATAGAATATAGTCTGTAAAATCAGGAAGATAAGGAGTGGTCCCCCATGAACGAGTCCCAGTATCGCCGCATATTACTGAAAATCAGCGGCGAAGCGCTGGCCGGTGACGCGCATCGAGGTCTGGACTTTGACGTTATCGGCAGTGTTTGCGATGTGGTCAAGCAGTGTGTTGAGCGCGGCGTACAGGTTGGCATTGTGGTCGGCGGCGGGAATTTCTGGCGTGGCATCAAGGATGGCGGAGACCGTATGGAGCGTACCCGCGCGGATCATATGGGTATGCTGGCAACCGTGATCAACTGCCTTGCGCTTGCGGACAGCCTGGAGCAGCGCGGCGTTGAGGTACGGGTACAGACGGCGATTGAAATGAGTCGCATCGCGGAGCCGTATATCCGCGGCAAGGCGATCCGCCATCTGGAAAAAGGCAGAGTGGTCATTTTCGGCTGCGGTACGGGCAACCCGTATTTCTCCACGGACACGGGCGCAGTCCTGCGGGCTGCGGAGATCAACGCTGACGCAATCCTGCTTGCAAAGAATATTGACGGTGTCTATTCGGACGATCCCTCGAAAAATCCCGATGCAGTCAAATTCGATGAGATCACCTATGATGAGGTGCTCTCCAGGCATCTGACAGTGATGGACAGTACGGCGACATCCCTTTCTATGGACAATCATATCCCCATTATTCTTTTCGCGCTGAAAGATCCCCAAAACATCCTTCGGGTGGTCATGGGAGAAAAAATCGGTACAGTAGTTAAGGAGGAAAAGTAAAATGTCAGTTGATTTTAAGGAATTCACCAGAAAGATGGAAAAGACCATCGAGATCCTGCAGGATGATTTCGGTGCCGTCCGTGCGGGCAGAGCCAACGCACGGGTGCTTGACCGCATTACCGTGGAATACTACGGTGTGGATACGCCCGTCGGGCAGGTAGGTACGATTTCTTCTCCCGATGCCCGCACGCTCGTCATCCAGCCTTGGGATACAAGTCTGCTGAAGAAGATTGAAAAGGCAATTCAGGCCTCTGATCTGGGCATCAACCCACAAAATGACGGGCGAATCATCCGCCTTGCATTTCCACAGCTGACGGAGGAACGCCGCCGTGATTTGACAAAACAGGTCAAGAAATATGGTGAGGAAGCGAAGGTTGCTATCCGCAACATTCGCCGTGATGCAATGGATTATATCAAGACACTGAAGAAAAAATCGGAGATTACCGAGGACGATCAGAAAAAAGCCGAGAAGGACCTTCAGGATCTGACGGATAAATACATCAAGAAGGTCGATGAGGCTTGCGCCGTCAAGGAAAAGGAGCTCATGGAGCTGTAAGAAACGGTCGCGTCAAGACCCGACGCTGCGAAAGCAGCGGACGGTCTTGACCGTTCCTTATATTGGAGTATAGCATGCTGTTTTGGAAACAAAAGAAAGCGTTGGAACGGGAAGTACCGACGCATATTGCCATTGTGATGGACGGCAACGGACGCTGGGCAAAACGCCGGGGGCTGCCGCGCACTGCTGGACACAAGGTCGGCGCAGAGGCGTTCCGGACCATTGCAAACTACGCCAAGTCCATTGGATTGAAATACTTGACGGTCTATGCCTTTTCCACGGAGAACTGGAAGCGCTCCGGGGATGAGGTGGATGCGATCATGGAACTGCTGGAGCGTTATTTGCGCGAAGCCATTGCGGATATGGATAAGAATCAAGTTCGCTTCTGCTTTTTTGGCGACCTGAGCCGTCTGTCGCCAGACCTGCAGGAAGAGGCCAGAATTGCCGCCGAACGATCCGAAAAATACGAGGGCGTTCAGGTAAATTTCTGCCTCAATTACGGCGGAAGAGATGAGATTGTCCGTGCGGCGCGGCAGTTTGCAAAGGATTGCGTCGAGGGGAAATGCACACCGGAATCCCTGACGGAAGCACATTTTTCCGATCTGCTGTATTCTGCGGGCGTTCCGGACCCCGCGCTGGTGATCCGCCCCGGCGGTGAGCTGCGGATTTCCAATTTTTTGTTATGGCAGTCAGCATATGCTGAATATTATTTTACAGATGTGCTCTGGCCGGAATTCGGACCGAAGGAGCTGGAGAAAGCGATTGCGGCATACAACGGACGCAATCGCAGATTTGGAGGAGTCAGGTAATGGGTGTGAGGATTTTGGCGGCCTGTGTCGGACTGCCGTTGCTGTTGGTGATTGTACTGCTGCTGCCGCCGATCGGCACGGCAATTCTGTTTGCCGCCGCGTGTGTGATTGCGGCGTATGAAATGCTGTGGCGCACGGGGCTATTGAAGCATGTTCGTATTTTGATCTATACCGCAGTCATGGCGGCGGCCACGGTCATGTGGTCGTGGATGAAAGCCTGTGCGGTGGTGTCGGAGCAGACTCTGTGGCTGTGTATGCTCATTGGACTGTTTGTATATTTTGTTGCACTGTTTTGCGAGCTGCTGGCAGGGCACGCGGAGATCAGGTTCTCCGTGCTCTGCATGGCGCTGTTCAGCGGATTTGTGTATCCGTTTCTGATCGGAGCGCTGGTTCGCCTGCGTGCCATGGATGGCGGAAAGTTTTATATTCTGGTGGCATTCCTGCTCTCTATGATCGCAGACAGCGGCGCCTACTTTGTGGGAAGGGCATTCGGTCGGCATAAGCTGGCACCCGTGGTTAGCCCCAAAAAAACAGTTGAGGGTGCGATTGGCGGCGTGATTTCAAATGTGATCGCCATGATTTTGTACACACTGCTGCTGAATCAGTGCTTCGGATTTACCCAAGTAAACTATTTCTACGCGGCGATTTACGGCGTGCTGGGCGCGATCGGTTCCATCATCGGCGACCTGACGCTGTCGGTTGTGAAACGGCAGGTGGGGATTAAGGATTACGGCAATCTGATTCCCGGTCACGGCGGCATTCTGGACCGTTTTGACAGCACCATGATCGTTGCACCTCTGGCAGAAATATTGCTGCTGCTTATTCCGTTCGCTGCAGTATGACGAAATATTTGACGATTCTCGGAAGCACCGGCTCCATCGGTCGTCAGACGCTGGAGGTCGTACAACAGCTTCCGATCCAAGTTGCGGCGCTGGCGGCAGGCAGCAATGTTGCGCTGATGGCGGAACAGTGCAGAAAATTCCACCCGTCGCTTGCGGTTATGGCAACACAGCGGGCGGCGCAGGAGTTGCGTGACGCACTGGACAATGAAGCCATTCGTGTCCTTTGGGGCATGGAGGGATTGATTGCCGCGGCGGAATTTGAGCAGGCGGATACGGTGGTGACGGCGGTGGTTGGGATGCTGGGGCTGCGTCCGACGCTGGCTGCCATCCGGAAGAAAAAACGGATTGCGCTTGCAAACAAGGAGACACTGGTTTGCGCCGGTGAGCTTGTGATGCAGACTGCAGAGGAATACGGTGCGGAGATCATCCCGGTAGATTCCGAGCATTCCGCAATTTTTCAGGCGTTGATGGGCTGCCGGAACCGGCAGGAGATCCGCCGCCTGATTCTGACCTGCTCCGGCGGTCCATTTTTCGGAAAAACGCGTCAGGAGCTGCAAAACGTCACAAAAGCGGATGCGCTCAGGCATCCCAACTGGAAAATGGGGAATAAAATCACCATCGACTGCGCCACCCTAATGAACAAGGGTCTGGAAGTAATCGAGGCAATGCGCCTTTACCGTCTGCCGCAGGAGCAGGTGGATGTGGTAGTCCATCGGCAGAGTATCGTGCATTCCCTGGTGGAATTCCGGGACGGTGCGATGCTTGCACAGCTTGGCGTGCCGGATATGCGGGTGCCGATCCGACTGGCGCTGACGTATCCGTACCGTGAAGAAAACCCTGCGGATGGACTGGATCTGCTCTCGTGCGGTGCACTGACCTTTCAGAAACCGGATACGGAAGCATTTCCATGTCTTACGCTGGCACGGCGTGCGGCGGAACTGGGCGGCAATGCCTGCGCGGTGCTGAATGGTGCGAACGAAGCTGCAGTTGCCGCCTATTTGAGTGACAAAATCGGCTTCTACGATATTCCGCGTCTGGTGCGTCGCGCAATGGACACGGTGGCGTTTAGGGAGAATCCCGATTTGCAGGAAATTTTAGAGGCAGACCGTGCCGCAAGAGCAGCGGTGGCGGAAAACCTCTCGTGAGGTGTCTGGCTTGACTGTTTTTTATATTTTGCTTTCGATTTTGCTATTTGGCGTGCTGATTCTTGTCCATGAATTCGGGCATTTTATCTGCGCGAAGCTGTTTGGCGTACAGGTAAACGAATTCTCTCTGTTCATGGGACCCGCCATTTGGAAAAAGAAAAAGGGGGAGACGCTGTATGTCCTGCGCTGTATCCCCATCGGCGGCTACTGCGCGATGGAGGGGGAGGACGGCGAAAGCGAGAATCCCCGTGCTTTCGGCAATGCGAAGGTGTGGAAACGATTTCTGATTCTGATTGCCGGCTCTTTTATGAATCTCCTTCTCGGGCTTTTGATTACGGTCATTTTTACGAGCGTGTATTTTGATGACGCCTTGCCTACTGCCCGGATTGTGAGCTTTATGGACGATTGCCCCTATGAAAGCGAAACCGGTTTTCAGACAGGCGACGAGTTGTATTCTATCGACGGCGAACGCGTCTATATTCTGAACGATTTCTCTTTGCTTATGGAGCGCAATGGAACGCAGGTCTATGATATCGTCGTACTGCGCGATGGCGAAAAAGTAGAGTTAAACGACTTCACGCTGAAGAAACTGGACTATGACGGAGTGCAGCGCTACGGGCTGACTTTCCGGTATGAGGAAAAAACCCTCGGCTCGGTGCTGTCTTATTCGTGGAACCAAAGCCGAGATTTTGCACGGCTGGTGCGCATGGGCTTGCAGGATTTGCTGACCGGAAAAGCCGGTCTTTCCGAAATGGGCGGTCCTGTTTTGATTGTGCAAACGGTCACGCAGGCGGGCGTTGCATCAAAGGATGTGGGACTCGGTATTTTGAATGTCCTGTATTTCTTTGCTTTTATTGCCATCAACCTGGGCATTATGAATCTGCTGCCGATTCCCGCGCTCGACGGCGGACGTGTGGTTTGCCTGCTTGTCACGGCGGCAGCGGAAAAGATACTCCGACGCAAGATCAATCCGAAGTATGAAGGTTATCTGCATGCGGTCTTTATGATCCTGCTGCTTATTTTCATGGCGCTTATCACTTTCAAAGATATTTTCCGGTTGTTCGGAGGCTGATATGACAAGACAGATTACGGTTGGCGGCGTGAAAATCGGCGGCGGAGCACCGGTCTCCATTCAATCCATGCTGAATACGCCCAATACGGACATCGAGGGTTGCCACACCCAAATCGCAGCGCTGAAGCAGGCGGGCTGTGAGATTGTCCGCCTTTCCGTGTTGGATGCGGAGGCAGCGGCGGCATTTGCAAAAATCGCGCTTTGCTCTCCGCTGCCGCTGGTGGCAGATATCCATTTTGATTACCGACTGGCCATTTTGGCGGCGGAGGGTGGCGCGGCGAAGATCCGCATCAACCCCGGCAACATCGGCGACGAGGAAAAGGTGCGCGCTGTGGTGGATTGCTGCAAGGCACATCATATTCCCATCCGCATCGGGGTCAACGGCGGCAGCCTGGACAAGGCACTGCTGGAAAAATACGGACATCCCACGCCGGAAGCTCTGGTGGAAAGCGCCTTTTCTCACATCGCGCTGCTTGAAAAGTACGGGTTTTATGACATTTGTGTCTCTATGAAATCCAGCAATGTTCCGCTGATGATGGCGGCATACCGTCTGATGCACGAAAAATCCGACTATCCGCTGCATGTGGGGGTGACGGAGACCGGCACGGAATATATGGGTACAATCAAATCGGCAATGGGGATCGGCGGACTTCTGTGTATGGGGATCGGTGACACGATCCGTGTTTCCCTCACGGCAGATCCCATCCGTGAGGTGGAGGCGGCAAAGGCAATTTTAAAAGCTGCCGGGCTGCGGAAACAGGGGGTTAACCTGATTTCCTGCCCGACCTGCGGACGGACGAAAATCGACCTGATCGGACTTGCGCACCGGGTCGAAGAGGCGCTGTGCGACTGCGGAAAGGACTTAACGGTTGCCGTGATGGGCTGCGTCGTCAACGGTCCCGGAGAGGCACGGGAGGCGGATGTGGGCATCGCGGGCGGCGACGGCTGCGGTGTTTTGTTTGTGAAGGGAGAATTGAAGGAGAAATTGCCGTATGACGAGCTGCTCCCCGCACTTTTGCGCTATATAGAGAAACTATAGGAGATAAGCATGAGCAAACCATTCCCATTTTTGGAAATGTTTTATGAATACCGACCGGAGGAGCCGCTGCGTGCTGATTTGGAGCAGGCGGCGGTTTGCCATGCGGAAATCAACCGGGAAGAAAAAACGATACAGCTGCAAATACAGGCACAGCGATACATTCCCGACCGCTTGCTGCGGGAGACTGAGGAAAAGCTGCAAGCGCTGTATGGCTTGCGGAAAATGCAGATTCTGCCGCAGTTTCCGCCGGAAGAGGCAGGGCGCATTGAGCCGGAGGAGCTGTCCCATATACTGATTTCACGGTATTCTCCAGCCGCCGCCAGCCTTGCAGGCTGCACATGGCGGGTTGCCGAAGGCACCACGAAGCTGCAGCTTCGCGCAAACGGCAGGGAGGAACTGCTTCCGTATCTTTCGAAGGTGGAGGAGTATCTCCGCGACCGTTTCAACATAGAAACAACCGTTCAGGTCATACCGGGCAGTGAAACCAGCGGTGACGCACTGTTCGAGGAGACGGAGCGCATTCGCAGACAGGCAATGCAGGAGATACCGTCGCCGGCATTTGCGCCTGCGCAACTGCCAAAACAAACAGAACCCATATCTCAAATGATATACGGCAAGCCCTTTAAGGGAGAGCCGATCCCCATGAGCAGTATTTCGCTGGACGGTGACATGGGGAAAATTATTGTGGAGGGTAAGGTCTTTGCGGTTGACCATCGGGAACTGAAAAAAAGCAATGCGTGGGTCATTTCGTTTGATATAACGGACTACACCGGTTCGCTTCGGGTCAACAACTATATGAAAGCAGAGCAGGCAAAGCCCATCGTTGAGTCCATTACCAAGCCGGGACAGTGGATACGCCTGTTGGGGAAACCGGTATTCAGCCGCTTTGAAAACGATATGGTCATTGAGCCGCTGGCGATTCAATCGGCAAAGGCACCGAAACGGGAGGACACGGCGCCGGAAAAACGGGTGGAGCTGCATTTGCATACCACAATGTCAATGATGGACGCCCTGACAAAGACCGGTGAGGTGGTGGCGACCGCCGCCCGATGGGGTCACAAGGCGATTGGCATTACCGATCACGGCGTTGTCGCGTCCTTTCCGGATGCGCTGAAGGCGTCTAAAAACAAGGTCGCCGGTACAGACCGAAACATCAAGATTCTGTACGGCTGCGAGGGCTACTATGTTAACGATGTCGATGACCGCATCGCGGTGCATGGAAATACAGACCTGCCGCTGGAGGGAGAATTTGTCGCATTTGATCTGGAGACAACGGGGCTTTCCGCATTTCACGACGCGATTACCGAAATCGGCGCGGTGATCCTTCGAAACGGTGAAGTAGCGGATACGTTCCAGACCTTTGTCAATCCGAAGCGGAAGCTGGATCAGAAAATCGTTGACCTTACCGGAATCACTGATGCAATGCTGGCTGACGCACCCGAAATCGCGGCGGTTCTGCCGGAATTTCTGCAATTCTGCGGAAATCGCCCGCTGGTGGCGCACAATGCGGATTTTGATATAGGCTTTTTAAGCGCGGCGGCGGAACGGCTGAACATTCCTTTTGCACCGACTTATATCGACACGCTGGTTCTGTCTCAGAATTTGCTGCCGCACCTTTCCAAACATAAGCTGAACATTGTCGCCGACGCGCTGAGCCTGCCGGATTTCAATCACCACCGTGCCAGTGACGACGCGCTGACCTGCGGCTATTTGTATCTGCGCTTTGCTAAGATGCTGCGGGAGCGGGGCGTGACGGACATCCAGGAAATCAACGAGAATATGCTTGAGCTGCGCTCCGGCAACCGCATTGGAGATCGCCATGCGCGCCATATCATCCTGTTTGCGAAGAACCAGACAGGATTGCGCAACCTGTATCATCTGATTTCCGACGCACATTTGAAATACTATAAGCGCAATCCACGCATTCCCAAATCGGAACTGATACGCCTGCGTGAGGGGCTGATCATCGGATCGGCGTGCGAGGCGGGTGAGTTGTTTCAGGCGATTCTTGCGCGGAAAAGTCATGCGGAGCTGAAGCGAATCGCTTCATTCTATGATTTCCTTGAAATCCAACCGCTCAGCAACAATCGCTTTATGCTGGCGAAGGGGATGGCGGAGGATGAGGAGCAACTGCGGGAGTTTAACCGAACCGTGGTGCGGCTGGGCGAAGAGCTGGGCAAGCCGGTATGCGCCACCGGAGATGTGCATTTCCTGAATCCCGAGGACGAAATATACCGCCGTATTTTGCTGGCAACGAAGGGCTTTGAGGATTGCGATCGGGAGAATCCCCTCTATTTCCGCAGCACGGACGAAATGCTGGAGGAGTTTTCGTACCTGGGCGAAGAAAAGGCATACGAGGTCGTAGTGAAAAATACGAACCTGATCGCCGATATGTGCGACACGCTGCGTCCGGTGCCGCATAACCTTTTTGCGCCGAAAATCGAAAACTCGGTGGAGGACCTGAAAACTCTGGTCTATGGGAAAATGCACCGTCTGTACGGCGACAATCCGCCCGAGCTGGTGAAAAACCGCGTGGAAACGGAGCTGCATGACATTATTACCTGCCACTATGACGTGATTTATATGTCGGCGCAGAAGCTGGTGCAGAATTCTCTGGAGCACGGTTATCTGGTCGGCTCCAGAGGCTCTGTCGGGTCATCTATCGTGGCATATATGTCTGGCATCACGGAGGTCAATTCTCTGCCGGCGCACTATCGCTGTCCGAAGTGCAAGTATTGTACTTTTGAGGTGCCGGAGGGCATCAACTGCGGCGCCGACCTGCCGGATGCGGTTTGTCCGCAATGCGGAACGCCGCTGGATAAGGATGGCTTTAACATTCCGTTTGAGACCTTCCTCGGCTTCGGCGGGGACAAGGTACCGGACATCGATTTGAATTTTTCCGGCGAGTATCAATCCAAGGCGCATGCATATTGCATTGAAATGTTCGGGGCCAGTCATGTGTTCCGCGCCGGCACCATCGGCACGGTGGCGGAGAAAACTGCCTACGGTTATGTCAAAAAATATCTGGCGGAGCGCAATATGACCGT
>CAMGMW010000037.1 GCA_946059285.1 uncultured Clostridia bacterium | reverse complement strand
TTCCGCTGGAGCGCCTCAGCGTTCCAGCGGAAATACGCATTGTAACAATGTCTGATACTATTTTTTCGATAAAAAGTAGACACTTTTTATCGAAAAGGCGCCGCTTAAAGCGTCGCCCTTCTGCATGAAAAGTGCAGAAGACGTCTCATGCAGACTCCGACGCGCTGACGCGCTATAAAAAGTAGACTTTGTCTACTTTTTATGGGAGTCTAGTATGAATTTCGCAAGAACAGCTCATTTTGGCTGTTTTTGCGAAACTGCGCGGCTCTTGCCGCACGAATAAACTGTTTTACGGTTTATTCTGCAGACATTATTATAGCACGCGTACCGACACGGGGCAATACAGAAAAACCCCCATTTCCCGCGAACAAAATTTGACACGCATCTACATCTTGTGCCGCCGCACGGTTCACAGCACGAAACCGCCGTTGACCGCCAGCGTTTGTCCCGTGACAAACTGTGCCTTTGCCAGATACACGATGGCCTCCGCCACCTCCTCCGGCGTTCCGTTCCTGCCCAACGGCGTCTGTTCCGCCAGCGAAGAGAGGGTCTGTTCCCCCAGCTCCGTGACCATCTCCGTTAAAATCACACCCGGCGAAACGGCATTGACTCGGATATGCGACGGCGCAAGCTCCTGCGCCAACGCCTTCGTCATTGCCAGTACCGCGCCCTTCGTCGCGGAGTAGCAGACCTCACACGACGCGCCTACCTGCCCCCACATGGAGGCAACGTTGATGATACATCCCGACTGTTGCTCCAGCATCCCCGGCAGCACGGCGTTGACACAATGAAAAATACCGCCCACGTTGACCGCAAACAGGCGGTTCCATTCGTTCTCCGAAATCTGAGAAATCAGACCATAGTGCGCAATGCCCGCATTGTTGACCAACACATCCGTCCTCGGCAGCGCCGCGACCGCACTGCGCACAGCGGAGGCATCCGCCACGTCACAGCAGATCGCCTGTGCTCCCGTCTGCGCAGCAAGCGCCTGCGCCTGCTGCTCGTGCCGTAAATAAAAAAAGCTGACGGCGGCGCCCTGCCGGACAAAGGCACGAACTGCCGCCGCACCGATGCCGCGACTGCCGCCGGTAATTAAAACATGCTCCATGGCTCCTCCTGAAAAAGAAGGCTGCTGCAAAAACGATGTCTTGCAGCAGTCCTTTCCGACTGTTTACGGCTCAGCGCCGTCTGGACTTGGTTTTATGCTCATACTGACGGCAGCCGGAAATCTTACTGTCTGAATCCGACATAAACTGCTTGAGCTTTTCCTCGAAGGTCAGCGGTGCCTTCGGCTGAGACTTCGCCGCAGGTGACGGCTCCTGCGCACGCTTGACAGACAGGCTGATCTTGCCCGTGGGGTCAATGGCGATGACCTTGACCCTGACCTCCTGACCCTCCTGCAAATGGTCGTGGATATCGCTGACGTATGTATTGGCTACCTCGGAAATATGCACCATGCCCGTGCGGTTCTCCGGCAGAGAGATAAACGCGCCGAATTTTGTGATTGATTTGACCTTGCCTTCCAGCAATGCGCCCACTGTAAGCTCCATATACGCTGTATTGCCCTCCGTTATCACTTGCCGCTGTCAATGAATACGATCTCTCCGTCTTCCACGAGATTCAGCCGCTCGCGGGCAATTTCTATGATCGCTTCATCCGTTCCGATTCTCTCAATGTCTTCTGCCAACTCCAGATTCTTCTGCTGCGCGTCGGTGACCTGTGCGGCCAGCTCGTCCCGCTGCTGCTGCAGCTGGTCGATCTCCGGCTGCAGCGTCATGACCATGGCGATGGCGTAGATCATCACCGCCAGTAGCAGCAGCTTTGTAATGAGTGACGATTTGCACAGGCGCATCGTACATTCCTCCCAATGTGGTTTTTGGCTGTTTTCTGTTTGTCTGTTTTTTTATTGTAACCGATTTTTTCGCGGATGAAAAGATGTTTTTCGCAAATTTTCTCAATTTTTCGAAAATTTTTCTTACCAGGCGGCCCAACTGGCGCGCCGGGAACGATACAATCCGCCAAAAGCCGGTAAAAATCGGCAAGAGCAGATGGCTTAGGGTGAGGAAATATCCCGTCGCGCCCAGCAAAGTGGCAATCAGCGCAAAGATACGGTATTCGCCGCCGCCGATATAAAGCGCAAACAGCAGACTCTCGGCAAGATATGTCAGCACGAACCACGCGTCCAGCAGATGCGTCAGCCAGCGCGCATTGTGCCGCAGTCCCCGCAGAAAATCATAGTGGATACCGAATGCAAGTCCCAGCAGCATCGCCAGCAAAAACTGGCGGCCCTGCATCAAAAGCGGCTGCTCCATTCAGCGAAACAGCCGGGAGAAAAACCCGCCCTGCTTTTGCGGCTCTTCATACAAAAGCGCATCCACGGTTCCCTCCACCGCGACCTGCCCGCCGTCAATTGACAGCGTGTGCAGATGAAGCGACTGTCCGCGGATGACCAGCACGCCCTTTGCAGTATGCAGCACCACCGACTCTTCATCAAAGCTCTCCACTTCGCGCACACCCGTTACGCTCAGCCGCGCACGGTTTTCCAGCCGCAGATCATGCGGCACCTCCATCCTTACCTCATTCGCCATAGCCCGGTCCCTCCAGACGAGTTTCATACGCAGCTTTATTGCCGTAGAATTCTATGCGTTGTACAGATTTTTAAATGAGATTTGTATCATCGATACTATATATACGGAGGGAGCGCCGAAATTATGCCTGCTATTACACTTTTTTCATACAGCCGCGGGAGCGCGGAGGATCTGCTGCAGAACGCTTACGTTCTCCAGCAGATCCGGCTTGTCAAGAGGTTCTGTCAGACTTTTTTCACAAGCTGGGTACAAAATTGCCAGATAATCATCTGTGGCTTTATTTTGCAATTTTGATTGCCGCGGCGGGTCATGGAACGCAAAAGGGAACCCTGATGGTTCCCTTTCACACTTTTCTTCCCTTTGATATGCTCAGCCGGCTCGTTTTTTGACAGACTGAAATCTGCTGCAGAACGGTCACGTTCTGCAGCAGATCCTTGATTTAATAAGCTTTACTGTTTTTTATGCTTTTCTGCCCGTCAGCGCAGGTTTCTTATTTCTGTTCCTCCCGGAGCTTACGCCGCAGGACAAACAGCACCAGCAGAGCAGCCATAGAGCTGAAGCAGAGCGTCAGCCAAACCTGGATGTTTCCGCTGTCCCCGGTGATGGGCGCCTTTTCGTTGGTCATCGCAGCCTTCACGATCTCGTCGTTTGCCTTGATCTCAAAGGCGTGCGGCGTTGTATCGATCAGATAGCCCTTCGGCGCGTCAAATTCCTCATAGGTGTATTTGCCGACACGAAGTTCGAATGTTGCGATACCGTTTTCATCCGTGCGTCCTTCGACGACGACATTGCCTTCCTCGTCCTTGATGCGGAAGCCAGCATTCGGCAGCGGCTTGCCATCTGCTACGTCGGTCTTGGTGATCTCAAACGGCACCTTGACCGGATGATTCAGGAAACCAACCCCGGCCTCATTTTCTACCTCGACGGTCTCGCCGTCCTGCGTGATTTCAAAGTAGTAATAGCCGTCGTCCTTCACAAAGTTCTTTGGTGCTTCCTTCTCGTACAGGAAGTAGCCGCCGTAGAGCAGCTCTGTACGCGTGTAGACACCCGTCTCCGTCTCCGTCATTTCGCCGATGAGCGTGTCGATCTCCGCGTCAAACTCCTTGTTGCCGTCCACGTCACTGTAGATCTCAAAGGTCGCGCCGGTCAGCCGGTTCTCCGGATACTCTGCGTCTACCTTGATGGTCATTGCAGTGCCGCGGATGAGGTGATTGACGATCTCAATTTCGACTGGCTCCTCTTCGCTGCCGTCCACAACGACCGGATAGAGCTCAGTGTTGAGCGCATAGCGCTCATCCGCCGTTCTCAGTTCCCGGACCACATAGCTGCCGTAGGGTATGTCGGTAAAGCTAAATTCGCCGTTTTCATCGGATTCCACCGTCAGGAAAGCAGTCTCCTCCGTAAACACGCTCTCATCATCACGGAACAGTCCAAACAGCGCGCCCGCGAGAGGGGCTCCGTCCTCATCCAGTTTTCTGCCGGAGATGTCGCCTCGGATCAGGGTATTGATGACCTCCTCCAGCTCGATCTCTACAACCGCAACCTCCTGTCCCTGATACTCAAAGTAAACGGGATAAGTTGCGTCGGTCACCTGATAGTGATCATCGGTGGAGACCTCTTTGACGTAATACGCCGCATTGATGGGCAGGTCTGTGGTGAAGACCGCATCGCCGTCCGCATTGCAGTATACAACTTCCAGCAGCCCATCCTTCGGAATCACAGTCTCATCTGCCGCAGTGATCTCTTCCGCAGCATAGATGCCAAAGGAAACATTTTCAACTTCACCGTTCATGCCGATGACGAACCGCTCATCCTCCTCCATTTCCTTATGAAGCGTGATGCTCACCTTTTGCCGGTCATTTTCGATGACCACATCATCCAGAACATTTGCCGTCGCGGTTTCTTCGTTGTAAGTCAGCGTCACCGTCTGCGGCTGCGTGTTGAGGACCATCTCATCCGGTGCAACAATCTCTGTAATGGTGTAGCTGCCGAGATACAGATCCGTTGCCGTCGCCTTGCCGTCTCTTCCCGTGGTGATGGTGGCAACCAGATCGCCCTTGCTGTGGCGTTCTGTGCCGTCAAGGGTAGAGATATCCTCCGCTGCACGGATTTCAAATGTCGCGCCCTCCAGGCCCTGTAGCTCATAGACAGGCTGATAAATGCCGTCCTTTTCCGTCACGGTGGCAAACATCTCTCCGACCTTTTCCACGGTGATGCTGCCCTTGGCCGGCTTGTCGTAAAGAATGACCTCCGCTGTCGCATGATCTCTCGTGACCGTAAAGTCGACCGGCTTATCGTTCAGCAGATAGCCCTTCGGCGCCCTCACCTCAGTCACCCGATACGCACCGTACGGCAGCTCTACCGGGACATAACACTCACCGACCTCATCGGTCTCGAAAGTATCTATCGTTTGGTTGGTTGTCTCATCAAAATAGGTGACAAACTGGTTTGTGGTCAGATCCAGGATCCGAATGAAAACGCCCTTATAAGGGATTGCCTTGCCGGTTTCCGCATCTTTCTTTACAATGATAACCGTTTCGAAGACCGCCTTGTCGTGCTGCTCGTAGGAATAGAGTTTCTCGTTCTCGAAAACCTCGACCTCAAAGTCCTGGATAAATAGCGAACAGAGTTCTCCCCGGATCTGATGGACCACATAGGTCCCGTAGGGAAGCTTCTTGGACGTTGCCACACCGTCGGCATCGCAGATCAGAAGATCGCGTTCGGACTCCTTTGCTTTTTCATAGCTGCCGGCGGATTTGAGATAGACCTCGAACGTTGCGTTGAGTTCAGGCTTGACCTCCGGCTCTCTGCCGTTTTCATAGGTCTTGATTAGCTTGATTTGTCCCTTGATCACTTGTTCTGTCGCATTCACCGGGACATCATTCCGCTCCAACGTGAAAAGCTTCGCCTCTGCGCCGACGGGATATACCGTCGGATCAAGCAGATAGCCCTCACTGGGCTTGATCTCCTTGACCGTCCAGTCGGTGCCGCAGTCGTAGTATTCTGTGGTAAACCCGCCGTTTGCATCGGTTTCGTAGGTGTCTACCAACTTGCCGTTTTTATAGATACCGTATACTGCGCCTTTCAGGGTCGCGTCGCCCTGCGCCACACTGGTCTCCACATCGGTTTTGGTCAAAACCACGCGGAACTTCTTCAGCTCGTTTTCAAAGGTCGCGGTGGTCTCCTCGCCCCATTTCACGGTCTTGTTCTGATCCGACGGAACCACATAGCGGATGTCGGTATCCACTTCCGAAATCGTGTAAGTGCCAATCGGTATCTTCTCGAACACTACTGTACCGGTTTCGTCCGTGGTCTTGGTGATGTCAATCTCGCCACCATACAGCCGGAATTTGAAGCCGGATTTGAAGTGGTCCTCCGCTTCCTTAATGACCTTGACGGAGCCATAGGGAATGTTGACCGCGTCGATGTGATAAATCCGCTCTGTCGTGGTTGTGCTGCTCAGGGTCACGTTCCACTCCGTTGTGCCTGAGGAAGTGCAATTCGCCGGGAATTTCGTCTCGACAACCCTGTACGTCCCCATATCCAGCGGCTTGGAAATGCCATATCCCTTGCTGTCGGTCGTGATTTTATCCGCAATCGTGCCGTCGTTGCTGTCGTAGATCGTGAACTCCGCGCCGCTCAGCTTTTCGCCGTCCGGCGTTGTTTTCAGAACCTCGATCTGTGCCTGCTCCAGCGCGTTGACCGCATCAATGTGATAGAAGCCATTTGGCGCCGTATCTTCATTGAGGGGAACGGTCCACGTGGGTGCCGGCGCAACCGTCACCGTATAGCTGCCCGCGCTGCCGTCCTGCGTGACGGTATAGGTGCCGCTGTCCAGCGCATCGGTCGTCGCCTTGCCGTACTCATCCGCCGTTACGGTTGTGATCACTGTCCCGTTTCTGGAAACCGTGTAGGCCACGTTCGCCTTGCCGCCGGTCAGTACCAGCTTGAAGTTGTATACCATGACGTTCCATGCGGGAGTGTCGATCGCCGTGACCTGATTGCCCGCCGGCTGATAATTGTCGGGGAACTGGATCTCTTTCACGGTATAGGTTCGGTTATAATAGAGACCATCCTCGTCAGATGTTCTCGCGTAGCCGGAATCATCCGTCTCGCCGGTCTGCGTCAAGAAGTTGCCATCTTCGTCATAGACGGCAAATACCGCGCCGGCAAGATCCTTACCGTCCTGCGTCTTTTTATATACCTCGATATAACCCGTCTTGGGGTAGTTGACCGCAGTAAAGGAGAATTCCCAGTCGGTGTCCTCCGATACTGTCCCTTTGTATTCCGTCAGGCTGATCTCATAGCCCGGTACCGTTTGGGACTCCACAACAACATAATTGCCATAGGGAACCGTCACTTCGGCGTAGCCATCCACATCCGTCGGTCCAAGGGTATAGACTTTGGTCGGATCGTCTGCGTTTCTGATGGTGAAATACACCTTCGCCAGAGGCTGATACTTCTCATCCAGCTTCTTAACCTTGATCAGGCCTATGCCGATTTTATTCGTCAGCTCTTTAGCGTTGTCCTTCTTGCCGCTGTCAGCGTTGACCACTACCATCCACTGATAGCTGACGCCTGGTTTTTGCGGGTGGTGCTCCGGCCACGTGGTCTCCACAACGCGATAGGTCCCGTACGGCAGCACCGGAGACTCGGCGTAGCCGGTCGCGTCTGTGGGTCCCATACTGCCAACGAGGTTTCCATTCAAATCATAAATGTCAAACTCGGCGTCCGAGAGATCGTACTTGTCGTCTTCATCCACCTTATGCACCCAGAAAGTGCCATAAGGCGTATTCGTGATCTCGATCTCCAGCTTGCCGCCGCCGGTCAAGCCGGTCAGCTTGATGCCGCTAAATGACCAATAATAGCCGCCATTCTTGTGCCACCGGCGCGCCGCCTCGCAGGCCGCCTGATCAAATTCCTTCACAAGCGTTCTGGTGGTCGAGCCTGCCTTTGTAACATAGATTTTAACAGAGGTGGGACGGTAAGCCGGATATTTGCTGCTGCCGTACTCCAGGAAGGTGTAGGTGCCGTCTGTCAGGTCCCTGAAGATGAAGCTTTCCGGTGTCAACTTGGTAAACGACGCGTTCGTTTGATAGACCTCGCCGTCTTTGTTTGACTGACCGTAAACTGCCTTGCCGGTAGCGGTGTTCGCCAGCCGGAAGCGCCAGCCGTCTTTATTCTGGCTTCCGTCCGAAACCAGCTTTGTGATCGTGGCCGCGCTTTCGCTGTTTTCTACCACAATCTCCAGCTTGCCGCCGGCGGTCAGACCGGTAATATTGATGCCCGTCAGGAGGCAGGAGCCGTTCGGCTGCCGCGCGTCCGCACACTGCGCCGCCGTAAAGGCCTTCACCCGTGTCCGCGTCCCGCCCGCCGGAGTCACCCAGAATTCGATCGAAGACGGATACGCGCTGGGATGATCCGGATGCGGCTGTTCAACAAAAGAATAATAGCCGTCGTTCAGTCCGGTGATCGTATAGGCGCTTTGACCCGGGTTTGTTTTCTTCGTATAATTGGCATCCGTCTGATACACATTGCCGTCGCTGTCTGTGCGTCCATAGATCGGATGATCCCGGTCGCTCATATTGGTCAGCTCAAAACAGTAGCCCTCCAGGTCGCCGGTTGAACCATCGGACATGGTCTTTTTTATTGTGGTCTTGCTGTCGTCCGGCGCGTTCTCGATTTCTATCACAAGGTAGTAATCAGTATTCACCTTCGGCGACCAGCCAAGTTCATATCCAAGATCCGTCCAAAACTGTTCCAACGACTTGCCATCAGTAGACCGTGTAAATTTGTCGAACTCAATCAAATAGTCTCCGGGCTGAAGCTGAATCCCATTGTATGTTGTGCTGCTTGTAACCTTGAACTGTTCGCAATCACCGTCCGTTTCACCTGCGCCATACGTACCAACGAATACCGGTCTCCTGGTTTCCTCATTATCCATCATAAGCGTAATGGTAATCGCAGACATGGAATAGCCGGGTGTCGCTTTCTCAATCAGGTAGCCGCAATCATCTTGATAATGCTTAAGTTCCAGTTCCGTTCCATTATTTCCATTAAAACTACTGTCTGTGATATACGCAAGACCGGTATCGTCTGTCTTTAAATAATACTGCTTGCCTTTATATAGAATAAACTTGAACCCTTCTACCGAACCCTTTTCACCAGCAACCGTCTTTAAAAGGCGGGAATTCTTAAGCTGGTCATTGGCAAACACACGCTCCCCCTGATAAGTCGTGTTGGAAATCCGCTGCGTATCGTTTGCAACAATGGTGAACGCATAGGTTCCGGAATCAATTCTATACTGAGTGTCACCTACTTTGGGCGCTTTTGTTTCCCGGATCGCATAGTCGCCAACCGGAAGCGCAATCGTCTTATAATAGCCGTTGGATACCTCGCTTATTGCGTTGGGAATGACGGCTCCGCTGCTGTCTCTGATTTCAAATTCCGCACCGGAAAGCGGCGTTCCCGGGGCATCGGATGCAATAGAAGCAACTTTATACAGTTCCGCCCAGCCATATTCCGGCTGCTTCGCGTTCTTGATCGTCAGACTCAGCAGTGCGCCGTCTGTTTCCAGATATCTGATCTGGCACGGCGTTTTCAGCGTATACGCGGTGTACTTCGTGCCGTTCAGGGTAACCGTCCCATTGCTCGCAAAGCTGCTGGCGGACAGCTTATTATAATCCGCCGTAATGCCGTTGACGTATACTTCAACAGCCCAGGACTCCAGATTCACTTTCTTTCCGTCAGAGATATACTCCGCGATGCTATAATATTCGCTGCTCATTCACCCAAAGTGATGTCTTTCCGCTGTTGTATAACTG
>CAMGMW010000036.1 GCA_946059285.1 uncultured Clostridia bacterium | reverse complement strand
TCGCAGTTTCAAACCACGTCGGTGTCCCATCGTTCGTGCCGACAAAATACATGATATGATAGCCAAATCTCGTCTTGACAATACCGTGATCGCCCGCCTTGCGGGTCTCATCAAAGCACCAGTCGTTGAACTCTGTGACCATATCGCCGGGAGCGACCGCCTCATAAAGACCGCCCACATCTGCGTTGCTGTCCATCGTGTATTCCTGTGCCAGCGCCGCAAAGTTTTCCGCCGTCGCATCCTGCAGCCATTGTGCATAGATGCGGTTGGCCTCCTCCTCAGCCGCCGACCAGCTCTCGTCCGTCCAATCCTCCTCTTCGCCTTCCGGCTGAATCAGAATGTGGCGGACATCGATGTTATCAACCTTTTCCAGTCCCTGCTGGGCATAGGTCTCCGCGTTTTCATCAAAATACGCTTCCACCGCCGCGTCCGTTGCCGCAGCTTCTGCGTTTGCCCACAGTACGTCCTGATAATAGGACATTGCCGTATAATAAATACGGAGATAATTCTGATAGGACGAGGCCGTAACCCCCTCGCCAAAACTGTCAGCCAGATACGCATCGATTCCGTCATAGCCGTTTTCCAACGCCTCTGCGGCAAATTCTCCCTCCGGGTCGGACAAATCGTCGATCAGCGCCGCTATATCCTCGGGCATTTCATACGCTTCCTTGCAGGCGTCCTGATACAGCGCATAGATCTGCTCGAAATTTTTCGTTGCGGCATCCAGAAAATATTGCTCCCAGGTCATGCCTTCCACGGGCGCCTGCTGTCCTGCCAGCGGCTGGCTGAGGTCCAATCCGAAGGCGGAAGCGTAGCTGCCGTAGCTGTCCAGGAACTGATAAAGCTCGATCCAGTACAGGATCGGCAACTCCCGGTTGGTCAGAATGTAGTTGCCTTCGCTGTCCCGTGCAATGACGGTATCAAGCGTCTTGTCATCCAGCTCCGCAACGGTATAGTTGTCCTGTGAACTGACACCGTTCGTCCCGAAAAGCTCCTCGTCAACCACATAGCCCGTGGTGCCAAAGAGCGTCTCCGTTTTCTGCGGACCGGACAGCTTCCACACCAGAATACCTGCCAAAACGCCCAACACTACCACTGCCGCCGCGATGATCAGCATGACCAGCGCCGACGTGGAGATGGTTTTCCTGACCTGCTTTTCTTCATTGGCGACCGAACCCTCCAAAGGAGCTTCCTCTCCGGAAAGAGCTTCCTCTTCCGCGGGCGCTTCCTCCGCCGCAGGAGTCTCCTCTGCCGCTTCCTGTTCTGTCTCCTCCGCTTCCGCTGATTCTGTCATCTCATTGATGCCCTCCGCCGCTTCCTCCACGGCTTCGGCATTCTTTTCATTTTCGGGATTCATTTGTGATTCTTCCTTTCAGTTGATGGGAGTATCATAGCACAATTCACACTTATTTTCAACGGATACGCAAGAAAAGCTCCCGAAACGCTGCAAAAATATCTACACTTCCCCGCCCAACGCCGCGTTCCTCAGACGGTACATGGCGTTCAGCAGTAAAAATCCCGCCGGGAAGGTCCGCATAAAGTTCCAAAAGCCGATGCCGCGGAAGCCATACTGCCCAATGAGTGCAAATTTTGCCGCGCAGCTCCGCGGATCCTCAAACCACACCTCATGCTTCGCACCCGCCGTGTCGGTATAGGAAAAATACGGAGTCTGCGACACTTCATCGAACCGGATTTCCGCGCCGTAGCGTACCGCGAGCTGCACCGCCGCGTCATTTGAAATCAACTGAGCACGGGTACTGCCCGCCACATAGGGCAACGTCCAGTTATAAGCATAGTTGGGAAAGCCCATGAAAATCTTCTCCGGCGGAATCTCCGTCACGGCATAATCCAGCACCCGTCGTACCGAAGCAATGGGTGCAACTGCCATCGGCGGTCCGTAGGTATAGCCCCATTCGTAGGTCATCAGCAGCACGGCATCTGCGTTTGCGCCAATGGCGGCATAATCATGTCCCTCATAGAGCACACCCGGCTGGTCGGCAGAGATTTTCGGCGCAAGCGCCACAATCAGCTCGCCGCCGATGGCGTGCGCCGCCTCCCGCACCCGTCCGGCAAACGCGGCGTAATCATCCGCATATTCCGGCTCAATGTACTCAAAATCCAGGTCAATTCCGCGATAACCGCGCGCCTGCGCGATCTGCACCAGCTCCGTCATCAGGCGCGCCTGCGCCGCCGGGTCCTGAAACAGCCGGGCCGCCCGTTCCGAAGAAAAACCGCCGCTTTCCGTCAGCGTGGAAAGATGCAGATAGGGCAGCACGCCGTATTCCTCTGCCAGCGCGATCAGGCGCGCATCCTCCAGTTCCACCGGCGTACCGTCAACGGCAAAGCCATAGGTAAACGGCATCAGGATCGTAGCATAGGGTAGAATTTCCCGCAAAACATTTTCCCGCACATAGGGATAGGCATAGCCGGAAACATCGATTTGCTGCTGCGGCTGGTCGTCAAAACGGATTACCAGCACCTGTCCGGGATAAAGGACAGTACGCCCGCCCAGATTCGGGTTATTCCGCAGCAGCGTCAGAGGACTGACCCCAAACTGTCCTGCCACGGAATAGAGCGTATCACCCTGCCGTACTGTGTACATCTCCTGCGGATACAGGATCAGCAGGCTCTGCCCTACCGCCAGTGCACCGCCGTCCGGCAGCCCGTTCCAGCGCGCAATCAGACCGGGGGACACTCCGTACGCTGCTCCAACGGAATACAGGGTTTCCCCTGCGGTAATGGTATGGATGGTCAAAACAATCACCTCCCGTTATCTTATGCAGAACAACCCGTCCGTGCGCCGAAAAATAGTTGCGCCGCCGCCGGAATCGTACTATAATACCCAAAAAGGAGGATGCACTATGACAGAAATCATGGAAGTCCGCTGCCAACCGTTGTCGGACGGCGTGTGGACCCCCGCGGAGTGGATGGAAGCGCTGCAAACCGCCGCCAAAGCCCACGCCAATGAACTTGACATCGGTCATGACCGTATGCTGGAAGAATTCGGATGTCTATGGATGCTGGTACGCTGCCGTGTGGAGTGGTCTGTTCTGCCGGAACCCACACTGCCGCTGACCGTTCGGACGTGGCTGCGAAAGCCTTCGCCCATTTTAAGTGTACGGGACCACGACCTGCTTCAGGACGGTCGCATCCTCGGCCGCGCCGTGCAGGACTGGGTGCTGGTAGACACTGCCACCCGCAAACTGGCAGGGATGAAAAATATCCCGATTTTGTGGGAGCTGCCCTGCCCGCAGCCGCAGCGCACAGAATCCATACGCCGGCTTCGAATGCCGGATGTGCTGCCCTGTGAGGCACAGACCATCATTGCCACCGAAGAGATCGACGACAACGGACATTTGAACAACGTCGCCTATATTCGTCATGCCCAGCGCTTTGCCGCACCGGACTGTACCGGTCTGGAGGTCTCCTTCGACCGTGAGTGCTTCGCAGGAGAAGCATTGACGCTTCATGCGGGGGACGGCTTTGTCCGCGGAGACAAAGCGGACGGAAGTGAGAGCTTCCGCCTCCATTTCTATCGCGCCGAAGAAAAATAGCCACTGCACGCGGACATTTGTCATTTTTCAGTTGACATTTTCCTGTGTCCGGAGTAAGATAGAAAAAATCAAAAAGCGTGGTGAGCCATCATGAAGCCTTATCAACAATATACGCCGGAGGAACGGTCCGCGGAAGCGGCCGCACTGCAAACACGGCTGGCACAATGTCACTCTCTCCATCTGAATATGGCACGCGGAAAGCCCGGAGCGGAACAGCTTGACATGGTCAGCGACATTCTCACGATTCTGTCCGAACCGGAGGCATGCATTGATGAAGACATCGATGTGCGCAACTACGGCGGGATGGACGGCATTCCCTCCGCCAAGCGGCTGTTTGCGGAGATTTTGGGAACAAAGCCGGAGGAAATCCTGGTCGGCGGCAACTCCAGCCTGAATCTGATGTATGATCTGATTGCAAAAGCGTATACACATGGGCTTTTGCATTCCCCTCAGCCGTGGGCAAAAGAGCCGGTCATACGCTTCCTATGTCCCGCACCCGGCTATGACCGTCATTTCAAAATTTCCGCATCCTTCGGTATGGAGCTGATTCTGATTCCGATGACGGAAAGCGGTCCGGATATGGATGCAGTTGAGCAGGCGGTGCGTGACCCCGCCGTCAAAGGCATGTGGTGCGTACCGAAATACTCCAATCCGGAAGGCATCATCTATTCTGACACGGTGGTCGATCGCATTGCCGCGCTGCAGCACGCCGCACCTGACTTCACGCTGATCTGGGACAATGCCTATTGTATCCATGAATTCTCCGGCGAATTTGTCCCTTTGCGGGATATGCTGACGCTGTGCCGCGACGCCGGAAACGCCGACATGGTATATGAATTTGCTTCTACCTCCAAAATTACCTTCCCCGGTGCGGGTGTCGCCGTTATGGCAACCTCGGAGGCAAATAAAAGCTATCTCAGTTCCCTTTTGACCGTCCAGACCATCGGCTATGACAAAGTCAATCAGCTCCGTCATGTGCGATATCTGAAGGACCGCGCCCATACGCTGGCGCTGATGCGCCGGCATGCCGCCATCCTTGCGCCGAAATTTGCGGTAGTACTGGACGCGCTGGAACGGGAAATCGCGCCTTTGAACATCGCCCGCTGGACGCACCCAAAAGGTGGCTATTTCATCTCTCTGAACGCCATGCCGGGCACAGCGAAGCGGACCCTCGCTCTGTGCCGTGAAGCGGGTCTGACCATGACTCCCGCCGGAGCAACGTTCCCGTACGGAATCGACCCCAATGACAGTAACATCCGCATTGCGCCTACTCTGCCGCCGGTCGGAGAACTGCAGCAGGCAATGGAAGTCTTTTGCCTGTGTCTGCGGCTTGCGGCGTTGGAAAAGCTGGGTATCTGATACGTTTTTTCAAAAGTTTCGGAAAAATCGAAAAATACGGTTGACTTTCCCATGTTTTTTGCGATATAATGTTTTTTGCATGACTGTGTCGTGTGATTTTTGATTGCTACAGTTTTCCGACTGTTGAGCATAATCTTACAGGAGGTGTACACGAGATGCTGCGTACCTATCAACCCAAAAAGCGTCACCGCGCAAAGGTCCACGGATTCCGCAAGAGAATGGCTACCGCCAACGGCCGCAAGGTTCTTGCCCGCCGCCGTGCAAAAGGCAGAGCTGTCCTGTCCGCCTGAGGAACCGTGACTGCACCACACTGCTTGAATTGAAGGGCGAACAGAGACACTGTTCGCCCTGTTTTTTTCATGAGGTCTAACCATGCTGCATACCGTTTCATTGAAGGAAAATGCGCAATTCCGCCGTCTGTACCATCGCGGGGCGACTGCGGGCAACCGCTATCTGGTGCTCTACTGCTGCCGGAACCGTTTGGAAAAATCCCGGATCGGCATCACCGTCAGTGCCAAGCTGGGGCATGCCGTGGTGCGTAATCGGCTGCGCCGCCGTCTGCGGGAGATCTACCGGCTCAACGAAAGTCGCTTTCATGTGGGCTACGATATCGTCGTGGTCGCACGCAGCCGCGCTGTTGACGCCGATTTCGCCACGCTGACGCAGGCATACCTTTCTCTGGCGGACAGGCTGTGCCTGACCAATTCGGAGGAGACGGTATGAAACGTGTATTGATTGGTTTGATCCGCTTCTACCGGCGGTACATTTCCCCGGCATTTCCGGGTAAATGTCGTTTCATTCCCACCTGCTCGGAATACGGCATAGAGGCCATTGAAAAATACGGTGCGGCCAAGGGCGCTTGGCTGACCTTCAAGCGACTGCTGCGGTGCAACCCCTTCAATCACGGCGATTTTTATGACCCTGTGCCGTGATGTCCGCCCGCCGCTGCTGCGGCAGAACAACATTACAGGAGAAAATTTATGCAAGAATTGATCCGCACCCCTTTTGCATGGCTGCTGGGTTTCCTCTATGACTTTACCGCCAATTACGGTCTGGCCCTGATTCTGTTCTCCCTGGTAGTCAAGATGCTCATGCTGCCTTTCAGCGCCAAGAGCAAAAAAAGCACCATGAAAATGTCCCGCCTGCAGCCCCAACTCAAGCAGTTGGAACTTGCCTGCGGCGATGACAAGCAAAAGTATCAGCAGGAGACCATGAAACTCTATAAAGAGGAAGGCGTCAGCATGTTCGGCGGATGTCTTTGGTCGTTCCTGCCACTGCTGTTCCTGATCCCGCTGTACGCCGTGATCCGTGAGCCGCTGCATTACCTGATGGGGTTGAGCGACGAGCAGGTCGAAGCGGTGAAAGCCGCCGTCGCCGCCGCGCAGAACGTGGAGGCAAGCAGCCTCAACTACTATTGGCAGTATACCGCCGCGCAGAACATTGAGCTGTACGGCAAGGGCATCGTGGAAGGCATCAAATCCCTGAACTTTACCTTCCTCGGTATCGATCTTGGGCAGACACCGAACTGGAAAATCTGGCAGGCAAGAAGCTGGAACGAGATTGGAGGCTTCCTTATCCCCGTGGTTTCCGGCGCACTGAACCTGCTTTCCATGCTGGTCAGCCAAAAAATGAACAACACCGTCATCAGCAACGAAGACGGTCAGCGAGACAAGGCCGCCGCGAAAACCGCGCAGTCCGGTCAGACCATGATGTATCTCATGCCTTTGATTTCTGTTGTGTTTGGCTTTATGTGGCCATTGGGTCTGTCTATCTATTGGATCGCACAGTCCGCCTTTGGCATTGTTCAGGATTACTTCCTCACCAAGCATTACCGCAAGGTCTATGACGCGGAGGACGAGATCAAGCGTCAGAAAGCAGCCGTCCGCGCTGCGGAGGAAGCGGAGCGGGAGCGTATCCGCGCTGCCAAACGCGCCGCTAACCCCGACGGCATCACTGAAAACACCAGCAAGAAAAAACAACAGCTCCGGGAACGTCAGGAGCGTGAAAACGCTGCAAGAGAATACGAAGCGCGAAAGCTCTCCGAACAGGAGGCTGCTCCGCAGGAGGACGTCCCGAGCGGCGACGCTGCCCGTCCCTACAGTCGCGGCAGAGCCTATTCACCGGAGCATTACAGCAATCATGAAGAAGAATAGTAAGGAGTCTCTATGGAAAAATTTATCGTTACAACCGGTAAGACCATTGACCTTGCAGTAGCGGCGGCTTTGACGCAGCTTGGACTGGACCGCGACAGTGTTTCCGTTGAGGTACTGGAAAACGCCAAGTCCGGCTTTTTGGGAATCGGCGCGTCACCCGCAAAGGTCAAGGTGACCTATGAAGCACCGGATGAAGTGGTAGATACCGCACCGAAATCCGCATTATCTTCCGCATCCCGCTCCAAGCCGAAGGAGCGCCCTGAAACCGTTCACCCCTCCGCCTCAATCATTTCCCGTCCGGGTAAAAAAATCGAGCCGGAGCAAAAGGAAAAGCGCCGCTCCGAAAAGCCTGCCAGTCAGGGAAAGGAAAAGTGCGCTGCTCAGCAGTCTGCTGCTCCGGTTAAGCCCGCCGCTCCGGTCCAGCCCGCAGCGCCCGCACCTGCCAAGACCTACGCGCCTGCACCTGCCGGCTCTGTGGAGGAGCGCATTGAGCAGTTCCTCACCGGGCTTTTGCAGCACATGGGCTCGAATGCCGTTCCCCATGCCAGCAAGGTAGACGAAGAAAGCTACAAGGCGGAACTGGTCGGCGAGGACGTGGGAATGCTCATCGGCCGCCGCGGCGATACGCTCGATGCCATCCAGTATCTGACCAGCTACGCCCTGAATCACAGCGCGGACAAGCGCATCCGCATCAGCGTCGATGCCGGAGAATACCGTCTCAAGCGCGAGGAGGCCCTGCAGCATCTCGCAAAGAAGATGGCAGGCAAAGCGGTCAAATACCGTCGGAACTTCACGCTGGAACCGATGAACGCCTATGAGCGTCATGTCATCCATGCCGCCCTGCAGGATTATCCGGAGGTCACGACCTTCTCCACCGGCACCGAGCCGCACCGCCGGATCGTGGTCGCCTACGCAAAGGAGAAATAACCCCGCTCTGTCGGGAGAATTATCTGTTACTAATCTTTAACCTCCTTAATCAAAAACCGACTGATCGGCTTTTTAAATCAGAAGGTAAAGGTCAGTGTTTTTTGAAACTTTGTAGCATTCGGACATTTGTCAAGTGATATTATTATTCGCTGATCACTGTCCGAAGGACCATATCACCGGCGAAGCAAATAGCATCCGCCAAAGGTGAATATAGCAGAAAGAGCTCACTGCGAATGCAGTGAGCTCTTTTGCCAAAGAGCGCGTAAACGGCGCACAGGCAGGGATGAAAACGCGAAAAGGTGCGTAACTCTTTTATTCCTACTCTATCAAGGCATCCTTCAATTTCTGCATAAAGCTATCACTCATACCTTTTGCGGAGGGTATATGGACAAAAACAGTACTCGGTATCTTTTTCAGCATATGATAATAGGCCGCATTGCACAAATACGCAGTCGGGTGATGGGAAACCGTGTACGGGGTTAACTGCTCAGCACAGTTTCTCTCCAATTCCGCAATATTGAAATCTGTACATAGAAATTCACCGTGGTATTCTGCACAGGTTTCCACCCGAATTTGATTTGAAAGTTTTTTATCGACGCCGAACATAATGACTGCATCAAAATGTTCGCTTACCGAAGCAATGTCTTTGCACAATCCTGAAAAAGAATTGGTAAGAAAGAGTGCATCTTTTCCCGCAGTCGAAACCAGTTGGAACGATGTATTGCGTGTGCCCTTAAAGGCAGTATAGAGTATCTTCATCTGTTTTTCCTTTGCGGTATTGATGGATGAATCAGGATGCGGCGGATTGTTCCGCATTGGGTATGGAGGTTAGCGACAGCTTCCCTGTTCAGAATATCTGACTTTACAAACAGTTCCAACCGATATTCCGCTTCGTAACATTCTTTCAATGCAGTTTTCAGTTTTGCAATAAAATCAGGTCTTCCATGCGCATAGTTGGCTTCACGGATGTTCGCGCCGATAGATGCGGCAGAGCGCTCAAGTTGATATACAAGAGAATAATGACCTATGATCGTTTCGCATAGTTTCATGATTTGACTGCAAAATCAGTTGAAAGACCACGAAGTTTGGATTCAGACATAAAAGCACCGCCTTTTCTGATCTGATTATACAGCAGATAAGACGGAATGTGAAGTGAAATATCCTTCGGATGTAAAAGAATAACCTTGGGTCATTGTGAAATTCTCTGCTAACGCGGAAAGTGAAATGAAATAACTCCCCTCAAGCCCGCAGGCATTTCACAAAGCCCGCAAGGGATTCATTTCACTGGAAAGAGCAACCAGAAGGAGCATATGTTGAGGTAAAAACCACCAAAAGTAGTATTAACCCTCCCGTGACGTATACCATGCTTCTTTTTTATAATCGTCCCATGCTATGACAACCCCATTAAATGTAAAGCAAACCGTGAAAAATGGATCTGCTGCAATTGCGTCAATAAAGTACGTCTTTCCCTCTTTTATGTCAAAGTCAAAAATAGTGATTCCGGTTTTTAATTGTTCTAAAAAACGGCAATGTGCATCATCATCAGAAAGAATAATCTGCGGTTCATTGGAATAAAACTTTCCGTTTTTATCCTTTTGCCACGCTCTGCCCT
>CAMGMW010000035.1 GCA_946059285.1 uncultured Clostridia bacterium | reverse complement strand
CTGAATGCCGAGGCAAAGCGCTATATCGCCAAGAACAACATTCAGCTTTACACCATCAACGCTATTGACCTCGCCATTAAGGTCGGCATGGGCAAGCGCACGAATACCATTCTCCAGTCTGCGTTCTTCTCTCTCGCGAAGGTCATGCCTGAAGCAGACGCCATCAAGTATATGAAGGATGCCGCCGAGCATTCCTATGCCAAGAAGGGCATGGACGTCGTTGAGAAGAACTGGAACGCCATCGACGCAGGCGCGACCGCTTATGTCAAGGTCGACATTCCTGCCTCGTGGGCGGACGCTGTTGATGCAGCGGATGAGACCGTTCTCGAAGGCAAGCCCGAGCTGGTCAAGATGGTCAAGGAGATTCTCCTGCCCATTGACAAGATGGACGGCGATTCCCTGCCTGTCTCCACCTTTGTTGATCATGTGGACGGTCAGTTTGAGCTGGGCGCCTCCGCTTATGAGAAGCGCGGCGTAGCCGTCACCGTTCCCGAATGGGACGCCGACAAGTGCATCCAGTGCAACAACTGTGCTTTCGTCTGCCCGCACGCTACCATCCGTCCCTTCATGCTCACCGAGGAAGAGGCTGCTGCCGCTCCCGCCGCCGCAAAGATTCGCGACGTCAAAGCAGGCAAGGGCAAGGGTGTTTACAAGTACACAATGGCGGTATCTCCGCTCGATTGCATGGGCTGCGGCGTCTGCGTCGGCGTCTGCCCGACCAAGGCGATCACCATGGTCCCGCAAGAGAGTCAGCTTGCACAGCAGGATGTCTTTGGCTACATGGTCTCCAAGGTCGCCCGCAAGCCCGAGGTCGAAGACCTCACCGTCAAGGGCAGCCAGTTCAAACAGCCGATGCTTGAGTTCTCCGGCTCCTGCGCAGGCTGTGCGGAAACCTCTTATGCCCGTCTTATCACTCAGCTCTTCGGCGACCGTATGTACATCTCCAACGCCACCGGTTGTTCGTCCATCTGGGGCGGTCCCGGCGCAACAAGTCCCTACTGCACCGATAAGAACGGTCACGGTCCGGCTTGGTCGAACTCCCTGTTTGAGGACAATGCGGAGCATGGCTATGGCATGTATACCGCGCAGAAAGTCATCCGTGAGAGCCTTGCGGAGAAGACCCGCAAGCTGATTGCTGTCGAATGGGCACAGCCCGCGCTCAAGGAAGCCGCGCAGAAGTGGCTCGACACAATGGACGACGGTAATGCCAATAAGGAAGCAACCACGGCTTATGTCGCCGCATTGGAAAACGGCATTTTGGGCGTTGACGAAGCAATTTCCTTCCTCGGCACCGATGCCGGCAAGGAAGCCTTCGGCGAAAAGGCTTCTGAGATGCTCGCCCATATGCAGTCCTTGAAGGCTGCTGGCAAGCAGCATTGTGACTGCGAGGCCTGCACACTGGCAGCGGAAATCCTCGAGCAGAAGGAATATCTCGCCAAGAAGTCCGTCTGGATCTTCGGCGGCGATGGCTGGGCATACGACATCGGCTTCGGCGGTGTTGACCATGTTCTCGCGCAAAACGAGGATGTCAACATCTTCGTATTCGATACCGAGGTCTATTCCAACACCGGCGGACAGGCGTCCAAGGCTTCCAACATCGGTCAGGTCGCGCAGTTTGCGGCAGCCGGAAAGGAGGTCAAGAAAAAGAGCCTTGCCGAGATCGCAATGTCTTATGGCTACATCTATGTCGCGCAGGTTGCGATGGGCGCCAATCCCGCTCAGACCATCAAGGCGATTTCCGAGGCGGAAGCTTACCACGGTCCGTCCCTCATCATCGGCTATGCACCGTGTGAAATGCACTCCATCAAGGGCGGCATGATGCACTGCCAGGACGAGATGAAGAAGGCTGTCGAGTGCGGTTACTGGAATATGTTCCGCTTTGACCCGTCCAAGGAGACCGGCAAGTTCACGCTCGACTCCAAGGCACCGAAGGATGGCTATCAGGAGTTCCTGATGAATGAAGCCCGTTACAGCCGCCTGACCCGTGAGTTCCCCGAGCGTGCAGATGAGCTGTTCGCCCGCAACGAAGCCGCGGCGAAGGAGCGTTACGAACACCTGCTCAAACTCGTCGAGCTGTACAAGGATTAAACTGATACAAAGCGCATGGGGCGTGCCCCATGCGCTTTCTCATATGAATATGAAACAATAGGAGTTTATGTATGCGTGCTTGTCGAGAAAAAGCAGACACGAAGCAGTATAGTGACGCAAAGCCCAGTTCAGTCTTGTACCGAACTGGGCTTTGCGTCTGCTTTTATTCTATCAGTGTATGCGCGGTTGTAATGCACGCCTGTTATTCCTTCTTGTTTTTGACTGTCTGATAGATAGAATAACCGCACGCCGCCAGCAATGCCAAAGTCAGGGCGATTCCCAGCCACGGAATGCAATTATAAATCATCACTGAGGTCCTGGAAGACTCAAAGGTGACACCTTCCACACAGACTGTCGGCGTCACCGAAGTCTCTTCCGGTTCCGATGGCGGCAATTCCGACACGGGTTCGGATACACTCGTCTCCGGCTGCTTCACATCCTCATTTACACGGTCACACAGCACCAAATAGCGGTATTGTCCGCCGGATGCGAACGGATGACATGTGAACAGTGTTATCATATCCCTTCCCTCTTGAATGTGGATCTGATCCACATCATCGGGGTCAATGATCCTGATCTCCGTCACACAGTATGTCAGTTTCTCCCACAGATTTGTAATGATGATTTCATCACCGATATTGACTCTTTCTATTTCTTTGAAATAATTATTATTATACCAGCCTCGGTGCCCGGCGATGACACTGTTCGTATTGATTCCGCCAATGGGAAAAGATGTCTCCGCCAGGCATGCTGCGCCCTGATCCAGATTTGCTTTGCTTGCCCCTAAATAAATCGGCAATATCAGATCCATAGAGGGAATCTCTATAACACCTAAAACACCGTTTTCAATGCCATAGTCTGACAGGCAGATTTCCGGAATCTCATAGGAGTCAGGTCCGTCCAGTCCGCTTTGTCGCTCCAAATAGATTCGCTCGTTATAGTCCCTCATCACCTGATACAGCTCGGCATACGGCATTGGCTCAGGTTTCTGTGACGGGTTGTCTATCGTCGGTTGGTTGTCCTCAGTCGGTATTTCCGGCGCTGGCGAATTGTGTACTGCCGTTTCCATGAAGCGCTCCACTACCGCGTTGGATTTTTGAGTTTGAATTGCTGTCTTGATCCACGGAGAAAAGACAAAAAAGGCACCGGTCAGGTATATCGCGAGCATGGCAGAAATCAGAATAATCTTAGTCTTTGCGCTTCGCACCGCGTTTTTTCCTCCCTTTGCGAATCAAAGCGATCACGGTAGCGACCAGAATGATCACAAGCAAGATGAACAAGCCGGAAATAATCCCCCGCCAATACTGCCGAAGCCATTCGGACTCGACCTTTACCTCCGGCATTGCTTCCACAATTTTCTCCGCCGTATGATATTCGATCCTTGTCCCGCGCACCAAAAGACGGTGCGTGTTAATCATATATGGTGTACATGTTAAAAGTGTCACATAGTCTTTTCCACTCTCAATCATGATCTTGGAATTGTCGTTGGGCAGCACTTGCTCGATTTGATCCACCTGATATGCCAGTCGTTCTCCCAATACATCGATATAAAAGATGTCCCCGATTTCCATGGAAGTCAGATCCGTAAACATGCGCTGCGAAGCCATACCCGAATGCCCGGAAATCACCGCATGCGTGGACTCCCCTCCAACCGGTAATGAAGTTCCAAACAGGTGCGCAACGCCAATCTCCAGGCCATCATTGGTATCCCCGTGATAGATTGGCAGAGAAAGCTCCAACTTTGGAATTTCAACATAGCCCATCACGCCATTGCCGCTTAAATTCAGCAAGTCAACATACTCCGGCAGTGTACTGTTGCGTTCCTCCAAAGTGCCGTGTGCAAGCATTTCGTTATATTGAATTGCCGCTTCCCGTGCAGCAGTGATGTTCGCATCCTCTGCCTGCTCCACTGCATCATGATACTCTGCCTGAACCTCAGACTGATGTTTTTCATTTTCCGAGTTGCTGATCAACGGATACAGCACTGCCATCAGACCAAACAGGAAGACAAAAACAAGCAGAATCACGAATAAGACTTTTACTGATTTTTTCATATACTCTTGCCGTTCGAATGTCTAATATGGTTGCCGAACCACTGATAAAATCAGTGGTTCGGCATGGAAAATTTTAATACTTATTCAGCGTCATTTGTCTTTTTCTTGCGGCAGACAAGAATGATCACAAATGCTGCGGCAGCCATTGCCAGAATACCACACACAGAAATCAGCCATGTGCCGGTAGAACCGGTCTGAGGCAGTTTAAACGACGGATTATTCACAACCGTCAGTTCAGCAAGACCATCGACCATCGTCGCAGTTCCGCCGTTGACCGTTGCAGCGCCAACCAGCGGCTTCTCTCCGCAAACAGTGCAAACAGCCGCTTCTTCATTCTTTGTGGCTGTGATAACAACCGTAATTTCGTCGGCAAGCAGCTTGAATTCATCATCCGTAGCGACTTCTTTAACCTTATAGGTGCCCGGCTTCAAGCCCTTCAGGATGAGGATGCCTTCTGCATTCGGGCTGAATTCGGTTTGGCTTCCGCTTGGGTCGACCGTGTAAACACCATTGCTGACATTTGCTTTAATCGCAGTGTCGTCCAGCTTAACGGTAAACTTTACCTCGGAGAAATCACCGGTCTTGTCCTTAAACTGCTTTGTCAGCTTAATACCATATGTGTAAACATGCGCATCGTCCTTGAGCTGTTCAGTCGTAGTGCTTTCGCGCTTCCAGTCCAGCGTAACGGTGTTGGGGTTGCCGGCGTCTCCGATCACGGCATCTTCCGTCAGCTTACAGGTATACTTGATCACCATCGTCGCACCGGAACGGTTTGCATTGATGTCCGCGAAACCTGCTGTTGTCGGCGTGATGGTCATTGTTGTGTCAGTATATGCCACGGAGTAGTTTGTATCTGCCCATTCATCATTGCCAAAATAAATTTTGACATCCTTGTTATAAGCCAGACCGTTTACGATTCTATCTGTAAAGGTATACTGTGCCACATAGTTAGCGGTGTAACTGATCGTTGGCAGCTTTGAGGTGATCTGGTAATAGCCTGTGTCGCCGATGGAGGCTGTGGTCGTCCCGCCATAAGTGCCGTTTTCTTCATTGCTGACACCCTTATCGAGATCCGGGTTCTCCTCATCCAAGGAGTTTTTCGGATAAACCGTCAGGTCATACTCGCAGCCTTCGTTGGTAAAGAGCGGCAGTGACATCAGGAAGGGAGCACAGGGGGATTTGATCAGATCTGGGGCATCGGTTTCCACCACAAGGTACAAACCGACGGGAAGGTTCGTCGCAGAGGTAACGCCATCTCGCGTGACACCGTTCTCTGTGACCTGCTTGGTCGCCGGCATCTGCGTTCCGCCATTTGCCTCAACATAAGCCTCTGCAACACTCTGGCCCTTGTTATTCAGTGCGACGATGAGCTGTTCGGCAGTAAAGGACTGACGTTCCGCATTGTCAAACTGAACACCGTTGAACGGAGATGTGCTTCCGGTGTCCACATTCGTGTAATATATCTCACCGGTGGTAGAATTGTAGTTTACATCCGCCACTTTCAAATAGGTGAAAACTACGCCATTGATAGCATATTGGTTGCAGCCGGATTCAATCGTTTCATTCTGCGTACCAACATAGCTGCTTGAAATTGCTTCTGTTGCTTCGCTGCTGTACTTCACGATCCGCAAGCTGCCGGTTTGTTGAGTTCCAAACGGCACAGCAGCAAAGGCAACTGCCGAAACGGACAGTATGATTGCCAGTGCAAGGATCGCTGCCAAGAATTTGTTCATGCGTTTCATTCTTTTTTGCTCCCTTCATGGTTTGGTTAATGCTTTATCAGAATAATACTGCACGGTCTCAAAAGCGCAATGCCGATTTAAACGAAGAAATACATCCAGTTGCCCGTCCGTCGGCGGCATTGCGATGGGGTTATTTACAACGAAAAATAAGGTCATCGTCATATATCGCCATCGCTCTGCCACCGAGGTAACGCATCCCCAAAAGCCGGCTCTGTCAGAAGCACATATTACTCTGACGCATCCGCTTCGGGTCGAAGTATTTGCTCTTCGTTTGGGTTGATTCCCTCTCAAGAGGGAATCAATGGGGAAAGAGATGCGGGAAATTAAGCGTTTGTTTCCTTCTTTTTGCGGCAGACCATCACAATCACAAACGCTGCAGCCGCCATCATCAGGATACCGAACACAGAAATCATCCAAGTGCCGGTAGAACCTGTCGGAGGCAGGATAATACCGGTGTTGACAACATTCAGCGGAGCAATCGCGTTAATGCTGGCGCCGTCCGCCTTCATAGTCACAGCGGCGCTGTTTACTGTTGCGGAAGCGACGAGGAATTTCTGATTGCAGTCCGGGCAGGTTGCCGTTCCCTCGGCAGCAGTAATTTCAACCTCAATTGTGGAAGTCAGCTTGCTGTAGTTCTCGTCAGTCGCCGTTTCAACGATGGAGTATGTATCGGCTTCCAAACCTTTCAGTACGATGGCATGCGTTGTAGAGGACGGGGTGAACTCAATCGCCGTGTCGGATACGCCATTAACAACATAAATGCCGCTCCCAACTGCCGTCTCCGCGGCATTGATGTACTTACCTTCTCCGTTCTGAACGGTAAACTTGACCTTGGAATAATCGCCCTCACCGCCGCTAAAGGACTTGGTCAGCTCAATACCATAGGTGTAAACATGGCAGCAATCCTTAAGCGTTTCGTCAGTATAGCCATTTCTGTTCCAGGAGAGTACGACATCGTTATCATTGCCGTCATTTCCCAAAACTGCGTTGGAATTCAGCGTGCAGCTATAGGAGATTTCCATCAGCACGCCACCGTTGTTCACGGTGTTGATATTCGCAAGACCGGCTGCCGTCACAGTGATTGTGGTAACAGTACTGCTTGTTTTTGTAACCGTGTAATAGGAGGAATCCCAGGTATTGCCATTAACCTTAATAACTACGTCATCATTAAAGGTCAAGCCCGCTACTCTGGTATCTACGAATTCATATTTGCCCAGATAGGTCAGGGAATCATCCTTTTCAACCACGGGCAGGTTGGATTCGATCTTATAGTAAACCTTGTCGCCAATAGAGACATCCGTCGTGTGGTCATAGGTTCCAACCGCGCCGGAATCACTGACCGTCTTCGACAGATCGGGGGTGTCTTCGCCGTTCTTCGGATATACCGTCACATTGTAAATGAATGCGCCGTCCTCCTTCGGCTGCGGAATTGAAACAAGGAACGGGTCAAAGGTCTCGGAAATATCATTGTTCGTACCGGTTTCCACAACCAGATACATACCAAGAGCCAAGTTCGAAGCACTTGCTACGCCGTTGGTATTTGTGGTAATCTTGGTTGATACGCCATTGACAAGGTTCTTTACGGCTGTCTTGCCGCCTGCTTCGGCCAGTTTTTGAGCCAGAGCATCATAAAGTGCTTGCGCCGTTACAGATCCAGTCATTCCTGAAAACGGTGCGCCGATCCCAGCAGACACACTATAGAGCAGTTCGCCGGTCGAATCATTGTAATTGAAGTCAGCAATTTTCAGATACGTGAATTCGATGCCTTCAATCGCATAGGCTGCAAGTTGCTCTTCGAGTGTCGGAATGCTTTCTCCGACATAAGCAGCGGTGGATAACTGATCGGCTGCATCATTCGAGTACTTTACAATCCTCAGGGTCCCCGTCGATGCCGCAAAAACAACTGCGGAAACGGATAGGAGGATCGCGGGCGCGAGGAAAAGTGCCAGGATCTTATTCATGCGTTTCATAGTTCATTTACTCCCTTCATATTTTCCTTTTTTGTTTTTTTCCCTAAGATATATACAATAGCGCACAGGCCCATAAGCACAGTGCCGATTGTAACAATGAGATACAGATCACGGCTGCCCGTCGGCGGCAGGATCACCGAGGAGTTCACGACAGTGAAGACGAGATTATAATCTTTCGAACCGTCCTCGTGCTGCTGCAGCGTCAATTTCCCTTCAAATGCAGGCTCCGTCAGCAGAACGTAGTTATCCAGTGTAGCTGTTTCGGTCACACGGTAGAGGATACCGTCTCCGACCCAAAGCGCATCAAATAGCGCAATGCCGTCCGTTCCGGTCATCAACTCTCCCGCCGATGATACGAGACTCGATGTCGTTCCTACAGAGCTGTTTTCCGTGAAGTGCTGGATTGGAAGCCACGTTGTGCCGCTGTCAGTAGAGTATTCCAGCTTAAAGGTTATGCCTTCCAGCGGCACGCCTGTTCCCGCATCAACTTTTTTGACCTTAATGGAGCCGCGGAGCGGCGCATTGACTATCTCAAAGCTGACCTCGTCCCCATCCTTCAGATTGAAGAATTCAAACTCTGCCGAGGAATCAACTACGAATTCGACGCAATCTGCCACATCCCGCGTATAGGTATAGCTTACCTCGCCGGATTCATCAACACTGACACTTGCCACCGCAGTGCCGTTAACTTTTGCTACAACCGAGGCAAGACGATAGCCACTCGGTACATTTTCTTCAACATAGATATCAACGTAGCTATCAGAGATTGGGATTTCGAAGGTATCGTCTCCGGTCCTTACAAAGGAGCTATCGGTTTCATATACCTTGCCGGTCTCATCGGAAATACCATAATAGTAAGACGAATTTTCCAAAACACTAAACTGGAATCCTTCCAGACTGTCTTCCATACCCTCCGGAAGAGATTTGTTGATTTTGAACGAAATCATATCCGGTGCGTTCTCCGCAACGATTTCCAAATGATGACCGTTGTCAATATAACCGGATAGGTCCACACCCGAAAAAACATAGTCTCCGTTTGCCTGTTTCGCTCCCTGACAATCTTCCGCATCGAAATAGCATTCTGTCTCGCCGTCAACAAGGAACTCCAATGATTCTAAATGATAGCCAGCACATGCCTTTTCCGTAAAAATGAAATCACCGTCATCGCGCAACCCACTGAATGTAAACTCACGCAGATCCTCGTCAGTAATCTTGGTATAATTCGCGTCCGTTACATACGCGTTGCCGTCGGAATCCGTAATCCCGTAGAACGACTGATGAAGGAAAGGGCTGTAAAGCTCAAATCGGAAACCATCGAGTCTGCCGGTCGTTCCGGCGGCAAGCTTCTTGCGCATGGTAAGCGTGCTGACGCGCTCATTCAACACTTCGATTTCTAAATGCTCACTATAGCCAATCTGGAGATACAATTCCGACCAGTCAGTGGTGCCATTCAGATTGCTTATGGTGCCTGAATCGCGCACTTTCTTCTCCGCGTTATACAGCATCCATCGGATCTCCTTGATCTGGTATCCTGGAACAGCCACCTCTTTGAGGTAAATATCCTGTGTAGGTTCAACCTCGAAGGTATATACGCGGTCCGCAGCATTACTGACCTTCGTATAATTCTCGTCCGTCTCATAGGCTTGTCCGGTTGTGTCTGTAAGCGCATAATAGTCTTCATCCCAACCTTGACTATCAAGCACAAATCGGAAGCCCTCCAGGGAGCCTGTCGTTCCGGCTGCAAATGACTTGCTGATGCTGATAGTGGGCAATTTATTGTTTTCGATTGTAAATACCGCAGTTGGGGAACTGGCCGTTAAT
>CAMGMW010000034.1 GCA_946059285.1 uncultured Clostridia bacterium | reverse complement strand
CAGAAGCGGCGCTATGTCTTGATATTACAGTGTTTTTTGATTATTCAGTGAACATTATTTTACAATAACCTCGAAAAGAAATCCACTTCTCTTTTCCGCCGCAGTCTCTATGCAGCCCGCTTTTCCCCCTGTCTCCATTCTCCTTCCCGGGACGAAGCAAGCTCCGCCTTTGGCGGAGATGCTCTTTGCTGTCTTTTGCGTTCATTCCTTTTTGACTTCTTCCCCGTCGCCGTCCAGTGCTTTCCAGCCGTACCGCATGACAGAGATTGCGATGGAGCACAGGCTGAAGGTCTCGCAGAGCGCTCCGGGGATCGAGTGGGAATAGATGTCGTAAATGAGCCACGCAGGACAGCAGACAAACAGATTCGCAAGACGGATGTGCTTGCCGTTTCCCTTCCAGCCTGCGACCGTCATTCCTGCCGTACCCAAAAAAGGCAGGATGCTCAACGCATTTTCCCACGTCAGCGCGGTTGCCGCCACGTTTGCAAGCACCAGCAGAAAAAGCCAGCCCTTCCATTGCGCCCACTTTTTCGTGCGCTGTGAAAAGACAAAGCTCCTTGCTATGCTGCAAAACAGGTTTGCGCAGCCGGAGAGCGCGTTCAGCAGGAAAAAGTGCAACACATATGTCATGCTTGAGCACATCTGCAGGAAAAACAGTTTCCGGCTGTTCCTGCACTGGAAGGAAAGGATCAGAAGCGCCGCTGCAACGAAACCGATCCCCTGGATCAAGACCTTTTGCCACATACTGTTTTCCTCCTTAGTCGATCTGCGGCGTCACTGCAATTGGTTTTGACGCATCTTCTCTTCTTTTTTTGCCCGGACACTGCCTCTTTTTCATTCGCTGCCAGTTGAAGAAGCCGTAGGAATCATTGATGAAGAAAATCACAAAGCACGCGACCATCGGAACATAGGAGGCGTCCTCCATCGATGCCAGCACCCATAAAATGATCAGCACAATGTCGTTTGCCGCATATCCCACCGCGTAAAACGGACTCCGGCACAGCGTCATGTAGGAGGCAAGATAGCTCGTTGTCACGGAAACCGTGCTGAAAGCCAGATTTGCGTTCCCCAACGCCTTGAGGATAAAATAAAATATTACGGTCACAGCAGCCGCCGAGCCGAGCATGGCGGCGATCTGCCGTTTTGTCATTCGGCTCACTTCCACTTCCGCCGTCTCCTCATAGGGATGGCGCAGCCAGGAGATCACTGCCAAAGCCGCGATCGGAGAGGTCATGCCGAGATAGGTGATCATTTCGCCGTAGTAGTGGAAATAAAACGAGATCACTCCATAGAACAGTGAAAAAACGACGGTCAGGATCTGCCCGAGCACGTATCCCTTTGCCACGAAGATCAGTGCGGTCGCTCCGATCAGCGAGGCGATCAGCGTCAGAATGTCGTTGGAACGCGAAAGCAAAAACGCGGCGCTAACCGTGACCAGCGATGCGATATACAGACCTTTTTCAAACCGCGTCAGACTTTGAAAAGGCATCAGAGCTTTCTTCATGTTTTTTCTCCTTTGCAAAAAGCATTTGCAACACACCTTCAAAGACCTAATGGTGTGTCTGCAAATGCTTTCACATTGCACTACCCGGTGGCAGTATCGTTATTTCTTTGCAGGGCTCAGCGCACGGGATCGCGTGGCTGCTCTCCGCGGTACATCGCCAGCGCATTTTCGACCGCGCGCGAGCGCAGCTCCCGCGTGGATTCCTCCGAAGCGTAGGAGATATGCGGGGTCAGCAGGCAGTTCGGCGCGCGAAGCAGTGGGTTGTCCCGCGCGATCGGCTCTTCGGCGACGACATCCAGCACCGCGCCGCCGATCCTGTTTGCTCCAAGCGCTTCTGCAAGGTCGTTTTCGTTGACAAGACCGCCGCGCGCAACATTGATGAAAACCGCGGAGGGTTTCATTTTTTCAAAAATGCTTCGGTTTATGATGCCCTGATTTTCTTTCGTCAGCGGCATGTGCACCGACACATAGTCCGCCCTGCCGAGCCCCTCCTCCACGGAAATCGGCTCGTATCCGCCGCTGCGTATCTTCTCCGCGGGCAGAAACGGGTCGTACACCATGACATGCATGCCGATCGCGTGCGCCTTTTTTGCAACGACGGAGCCGATACGGCCAAAGCCGAGCAGCAGCAGCGACTGCGTGTTCACCCGGTGAATGGGAGTGTGGATTGCGTTTGCGCCCCATTCTCCGGAGCCGATGTTCGCGGCAAACGCGACCAGCCGCTTGTTGCAGTGCAAAATCGCCGCCAGAACATAATCCGCCAGATCTTCCGTGCAGTAGCCGTTCACATTTGTCACGGGAATACCGAGCTCCCGCGCCGTTTTCACATCCACATTGTTGTATCCGCTGCCGAAAACGGCAATGCCGCGGCAGCGCTTGAGCCTGCGCAGCACCGTTTCCGTGATGGGATAGCTGATCTGCGTCAGGAGCAGGTCGGCATCCTTTCCGAATGTCTCCAGGTCCTCTGAAAAGTGATCTTTTGTCAGGCGGATCTCGCAGGACGGCACGGCCTTTTTCAGCATGCCGGTTTCCAGGTCGTGTTCTTCCCATTCGTCATCAACGATCCAAAAAAGCGGTGCGGTTCGTTCCATAGTTTCCTCCCAAACGCTTCCCCGTTATTTTCCTTGGGACCATCCAAAAAACTCGTTGCTCCACACGGGGTTTTATGGTATATTGGTATAAAAATCAGAAAGAAGCTGCTTGACATGATAGTTTCTCAGCGCAAAGCGACTCTCTCGGAAAAAGCATACGATGAAATCAAAAACGCCATTTGCGACGGCACGATCACCGCAGGGACCCTGCTGAGTGAAAACGCGCTTGCCCAGCAGCTCGGCATGAGCCGCACCCCGGTGCGCGAAGCGATGCGCGCCCTCGAGAGCGAGGGCTGGCTGGATATCCGCAGCGGGATCGGCGCCTATGTCAGACCGCTTTCATCCAAAGATATCGAAGATTTGTATGAGGTGCGCTGCCTTTTGGAGGTTCAGGCGGCGAAAACCTCCGTTTTTCATATTTCCGATGAGGAGATCAACGACTTTGAAGCTCGCTTTCAGTCGCTTCTGGACACCGTGCAGTCCTCATCCGATCCGGATCTGGCGCTTTTTTCCTCTCTGGACTGGGAGCTTCATGAGCTGATCGTGGACCGCTGCCAAAACACCTATATCAAGAACATCATGCACAGCAACATGGCAAACATGAAGCGTTATCTGTCCCTTTCGGCGGAGGCGCTCAACGATCTGCACGAAAGCACCCTGCAGCACATTCACCTGCTGTCCCTGATCCGCAAGCGGGATACCGGCACTTTTTGCGCCGCCCTCGACGAGCATCTCAAGTGGGCGTCGAGCTTTTTGACCATCACGTGACGCAAAAACCGGTCTTATCCAAAATCTGATCAAAAAAGCCGCCGATCCCGCCTGCGCGGAATCGGCGGCTTCTTCTTGTTCCGTTGGTGTTATGCCAAAGCGAACATGGTAAACGCGGGCCAGTAGGTGACCAGTGCAAGAACGATCAGGAGTGCGAAGATAAACCAGAACATGTACTTCATCATCTTGCCGATCGACACGCCGGAAATGGCGGAGGCAACGAACAGGTCGATGCCGTAGGGCGGCGTGCAGAAGCCGATGGCAAGGTTCATGGTCAGCATGATACCGAAGGTGACCGGGCTCATGCCCAGGGACTTGACGACCGGCAGCAGGATCGGCGCAAGGATGATCGTTGCGGGGATATTATCCACCAGGCAGCCGACCACCAGCAGGAAGACATTGATGATGATAAAGAGCAGGATCTTGTTGTCCGTGATCTGAAGCATGGCGGCTGCCAGCTGACGCGGAATGCCGGCAAGGCTCAGATACGCGGCAAAGGCGGAGGAAAGACCGACCATGAAGGTCGTCGCGCCGTTGACGACGATGGTGTCGTGCAGCGCCTTGTACGCGCCCTTGCGGTCCAGCTCATGATAGACGAAGCGGCCGACGATGTAGGAATACACCACACTGATGACGGCAGCCTCCGTCGGGGTGAAATAGCCGGAATAAATGCCACCGAGGATGATGACCGGGGAGAGCAGCGCCCAGAACGCTTCCTTGAAGCTGACCCAGACGGCCTTGAGGCTGAACTCCTTGGTCTCGCCCTTGAAGCCTTCCTTCTTGCTGATGAAAAAGCAGACGATCATCAGCGCAATACCCATGGCAATACCGGGCAGGAAGCCGGCCTTAAAAAGGTCGGTAATGGAGGTGCCGGTGGCAACACCGTAAATCACGAAAGGAACGCTCGGCGGAATGATGACGCCGATGGTGCCGGCAGCGGCGCAGATACCTGCGCTGAAGCCTTCATCGTAGCCGTGTTCCTTCATCGCGGGGATCATGAAGGAGCCGACCGCAGAGGTGGTCGCCATGGCAGAGCCGGAGATCGCCGCAAAGAACATGCAGGTGATGGTCGTGACCATGCTCAGACCGCCGATGATAAAGCCCATAAACGTATCAAAAAAGTCGAGAATGCGCTTGGCGATACCGCCGCCGCTCATCAGGTTGCCGGCAAGCATGAAGAACGGAACCGCCATCAGGGGGAAAGAGTCGCAGCCGGTGATGGCCTTCTGGCAAATCATCAGCAGAGGAATGGTACCGTCACCGGCAAACACCAGCGCGATCAAAGTCGCGATACCGATCGAATAGCCAATGGGAACGGTCAGGAGCAGCAGAAGGAAAAAGCTTACAAAAAGAACGGTTGCCTGCATTTATTCTTCCACTCCTTTCCCGGAAAACAGATCCTTCATATCGCTGACGAGCTGACCCGCCAACCGCAGGCTCAGAATCCCAGCGGACAGCGGCAAAACAAGATAGACGATGTACATCGGCAGACGCATTGCGCCGGAGAGATTGTGCCGTACGATCATTTGTCCGACAAGCTCGCTGCCTTTGATAACCAAAAAGACATTGAAGGCGATCATGATCAACGTGGCGATGATGTCAACAACATCTTTGAATTTTTCATTTTTAATAAAGGAGAATAACAGCTCCACCTTAATATGCTGTTTTTCTTTCTGCGCGATACTGACACCGAGCCAGATCTGCCAAATAAAGATATAGCGGGTAAGCTCCTCACTCCAGGTAAGAGAGCTGTTGAAAACTGAACGCATAATGATCTGCGCAAAAATAATAAGCGTGGTCACAACAAGACTGGCGCAGAGCAGATACTCCTCCAGCTTGTCATAACCGTAAACGATCTTTTTAAAAAAGCTGTCCTGTTTCAAGGACAATCAGCTCCTTTCGGGGAGAATGCGGGGCGGGCGAACCTTCGTCCGCCCCGCTGTATTCAGGTGTGTTGTTCGGAAATTACTTGTTGAAGGAAGTGGCAAGATCAAAGATCTCGGTGCCCCACTCGGCCTTATACTGATCGTACATGGGCTGGACCTTATCGACGAAGAGCTGATACTGCTCATCCGTGAGGTAGTTGACCTCCATGCCTTCCGCTTCGAGCTTGGCAACGATGTCTTCATTGTCGGAAAGCTCCGTCTCGCGCTGAAGCTTGACAAAGTTGGCGCAGCATTCCTTCAGAGCAGCCTGATCAGCTTCGCTGAGGCTGTTGAGCCAGGCTTCGTTGGTGAGGATGGGAAGGAAGTTATGAACGTGGGCATCCATGGTCAGGTACTTCTGGACCTGCTGGAAGCCGGAGGCGTAGATCAGCGTGGGGGGATTCTCCTGACCGTCGACAACGTTCTGCTGCAGACCGGTGTAAAGCTCGGAGAAGCTCATCGGGGTGGCGTTGGCGCCCAGAGTCTCATACATGGTGATGAAAACGGGGGAGCTCATAACACGCATCTTCAGACCGGCGAGATCATCGGGAGTATAGATGGGACGGACATTGTTGGTGGTGCTGCGCGGACCGTTGTAGATGTAGCCGAGGGAGACGAAGCCGTTGCCGGCGATCCACTCGTCGATCTGCTCGCCGAGCGCGCCGTCAAGCGCGTCGAAGGCAGCCTGCGCATCGTTGAAGAGGTACGGCATATCAAGCACGCCGATGCGCTCGTTGTAAGCGGTCAGAACGGAGGTGGAGGGCAGCGCCATCTGAATGGTGCCCATTGCCACTGCTTCGCACAGCTCCTCGTCGCCACCAAGCTCGGCATTCGGGAAGATCTGGACTTCGATGCGGCCCTCGGTCTTGGCTTCAAGCTCGTCCTTGAAGGTGAGGAGCGCTCTGTGGACGGAGCGGTCTTCGGCTTCCACGTGACCGATCTTGAGAACGGTTGTGGTCACAGCGGCATCGCCGTCGGCGTCACTGGCGCCGTCATCGGCGGGGGTCTTGCTGCCGCACGCGGTCAGTGCAAGGATCATGACCAGTGCGAGAATGAGAGATAATGCTTTTTTCATATTTGTTTCCTCCTTTTTTTGTTACGTGAGTTCCTATGATTCACTGACACGTGTCAGCAAACGGACAAATTTTTGTGGGAAGCATGTTCCCTTTTTCATGCGGCTTTCCGGGGATCAGTCCATGATCTCGACATAGCCCTCGTCCGCGTTGACGAAAAGGGTATCGTCGTCCTTAACCGCGGCATAAAACTCTTCGCTGAGGCGGTCGACCATGGGGATCTGCATGATGATCGCACCGGCGACCAGAACGGGGTCGGGATCCTGCACGATCAGCGCGGCGGGCATGTTGTGGAAACGGTCAAGGTGATACAGACCGTCCTGCTGAACAACGGAGCTGCCCTTGCCGCCCGGGAACAGCAGCACCTTCTTCGCGATGATGCGCCCTTCCAGATGATGGTTCTTCTCTTCCATCATGCCGTCTTCGGGACGGACCTGATAGAACATGATGCGGTCCTTGGAAATAATGGCAGGTGCGGAAGCCTTGCCCTCGGAAATCTTATGACATGCAAATCTCTTCGCCATCTTACTTCACCTCTCCAGTCAGGGCGGCCTCAATGCAGGTGTCGAGGTCGCGGATCATAAAGTGGATACCGCGGCGGCGCGGATAGTACGCGCACTTCGGGGACTCGGTGATACCGACCTTGCCCTTGAGATAGTGCCAGCACGGCTGGTCGGGGCAGGTGTCGCCGATGATCTCCGCGCCGGCAGCGCTGAGGATCTCGGTGATGCCCATGCGCTCCGCCATCTGTTCGGCGTGGCTGGAAACAAGGATATACATGGGGATCGCCAGCTTCTTGCCTTCGATGTGTCTTGCAATATACTGCGCTTCTTCAAGCGTGAAGTGCGGGCAGCCGAACATGGCAAAATCGACCTTGCCGTTGTTGGACTCGTCGCTGAACTTCTCTTCAAAGTCCTTGAGATCCTTGTCGGTGATGACGACCTCGCGTTTGGGCTTCCTGCCGCCGAGCGCCGCTTCCAGCGTGGGCGCTTCGGGCGTAAAGCCGACGATATGATACATACCGTAAGCGCCGGAGGTGTTGAGCTGCGCGCCGAGGTTGCGCAGCGCTTCGGGCGTGATGACCTTGGGCAGACCCATAAACACGGGGATGCCTTCGCCGATCTTGTCGCCCATCATGCCCAGCAGGTGATACTCATAGTCGCTCTTCATGTTCGCTTCCACACGGACAACGATGTCGCCCCTGCGGTTTTCATCCAGCAGCAGACCGTATTCGGGCACGCAGCCGGTAATGGCGGCGCACAGCGCGCTGTTGGCGCTTTCGCGGTTGGAGCGGGCGCCCCAAACGGCGTTCACATACGGCGTGGCGCTGGATTCGGAGAATGCGCAGACCTCGCCGAAATTGGGGACGTTCGTCGCAATGTAAGGCGTGCAGTTGTAGCTGAGGACCGCGCCGAGCGCGCGGTAGGCATTGTCCGTGCGCTGCATGTGCTCTGCATCTTCCTTGTCAACGGGGTGCTTGCATTCGCCGGTGAAATGACCGAGGCAGAAGCCCGGGTTGACCGTGGGGGACACGCGGCACTTGGCGCCGGCAGCCACCAGCTTTTCAGCGAACCACAAATCGCCCGCCTGATTGCTCAGCGCAACGTGGGCACGCTTGATGGGCACCATACGGGGGGCATCGAAGCACTCGCCAATACCGACCTGTATTTTCATCGCATAGGCAGCACCTTCACCGTACTTGCCATCCAGCATCGCTTTTTGTTCGTCAGTCAGGATCATGGGATTGTTTTCCTCCTTTGAAAGGTATTTTGCGGAAACTATATGGAAAGATAACAGCGTATCGTTTTCCCTCTTCGTTATTCTCCGACAATTTCAAGTCTCGGATTGTTCTTCACATCATCCAGCAAAGCCGGGGAAACCTCGATGTATTCCAGATGGAGCGTGTTTTTGATCCTGATGATCTTGGGATCGTCACGGTTTACGTTGCGGCAGCACTTGAGCGCCACACGGATCGCCGTGTCCTCATCCTCCACCGTGCAGGGAATGCTGGCGTCGCCCAGGCAGTTGCAGGCGATCGCATTGGCATACATGGCCTCAAGATCCAGCTGATCGGCAACCTTTTTGGTGATGACGTCAAACAGTCCCACGCCGATGCCGTTGCCGTGGCTCGCCTCGCTCACATCAAGCAGCACCAGACGCTGGTACTTGGGAATATGCAGCACAAAGGTCTTGAGCACGGAGCTGCGGCCGAGAATATTGGGGTCAAAACCCGCGCCGGAAATATCCTTGCCGATCGTTTCGCAGACGATAACGTCCGCTTCGGGAAGCATAATGTACGGCATATTTCCCTTTGCGATCTGCACCAGTTCCTTTTCCCGTTCGATCAGGTTCTGTGCCGGCACTGCCTCGATCGCATAGGTGCGGTCATAGGCGTTTTCAAGGATGGCAACACCGAAGCCGACGGGAGCCTTTTCAAGAATAACGGACGCCGTTTCTTCGATGACCTGTGCAAAGGTCTCGGGCGATTCCTCATGGACGGCGGAGCAGCCCTTGTGGTTGCCGAGACCGATCACCAGCATCTTGCAAAGACCGCTTTGCAGCGGACCGACAAAGTCGGTATGGAGCTTTACGCGGTTAACGGGAACGATCAGATCCGCTTCATACGCCGCGCGGTCAAACCAGATCGGGCGGCCGTTGGCACAGCTGCCCAAATGCACGGTATCCACCGTTGTGACAACGGGAACGCCGAGGTTTTTCTCCGTGATGCCGTAGCCGGCGAGAACTTCGCGCTGCCCTTCCTCCGTTCCGTTGCCATGGCTGCCCATGGCAGAGACAATAAACGGCGCCGCACCCATTTCCTTGAGCGTGTCGATCACGCTTTCAACAATGGCATACAGATTGCGGATACCGCGGCTGCCAACGGCGACGGCAATACGCATGCCGGGCTTGACCAGCGTGCGGATTCCGTCCTTCTTCAGCTGCCCGCGGACAACGTTCTTTACCTCGTCATCCTCCAAATGCTCCTCGTTGAACTGTTGACGGACCGTTATCATTTTTGGCAGCGGTCGCTTCAGATCCTCCTCCAGCAAAATCGGCACAGATGCTCAGCTCCTTCCTCGGTATCCTGCCTGTATTTCACCTGTATACAAGTTATATTTAAAAAAATAAACTCATCATTTTTCTGCAATAAATATAAACATTTCTGCGCCTCTTGTCAATTTGTTTTTTTATAAATACATGTTTCCGGCAGAAAACCGCCCGGCGGGCGCGGCGGACGTGCTTTACAAGTCGGTTTGCGTCTGCTATATTTTTTATATGTGATCGCTTCCTGTTATACTGACCTCGCTGGACTCGTTGTAAAGACTTTTGGCTGTCTTATAAAGCGCA
>CAMGMW010000033.1 GCA_946059285.1 uncultured Clostridia bacterium | reverse complement strand
ACACGGCTTGCGCCTACGCCGACAAACATTTCCACAAAGTCAGAGCCGGAAATGGAGAAGAACGGCACATGTGCCTCACCGGCGACAGCCTTCGCCAGAAGCGTCTTGCCGGTTCCGGGAGAGCCGACCAACAGGGCGCCTTTCGGCAGCTTTGCGCCAATGGCAGTATACTTTTTCGGATTGTGCAGAAAATCGATGATCTCCGCCAGAGATTCTTTTGCTTCATCCTGTCCGGCAACATCCTGAAAAGTCACGCCGGTCTCCTTCTCCATATAAACCTTCGCCTTGCTCTTGCCGATCGCGCCAACACCGCCGAGGCCGCCGCCGCGGGAGGCGAGGACACGCATCAGAATGCTGAAGCCAAACATCAGCAGCAGCGGAAAAAGCAGCCACGAAAACAGCAGGGAGCCCTGTTCAACGATCTCACCGGCAAACTTGACTTGATTTGTTTGCAGCGTCTGCACTAATTCGGTCAACTCAACATTTGGCAGCAGCGCCGTATAATAAACCGTTTGCTGCGGTTTTGGTTTCTCCGCGTCTTCCCGTAAAAGATAATTGATCCGGTCAGAGGCAAATTCAATCTGCGCAATACTGTCCTCCTCAACCGCTGCAAGGAATGTATCATACGATACCTCCTGTTCCCCCGCAGATAAAATCAGGCTATAAAGCTGATTGCCCAGAATCGTGATCACCAGCACGATCAAGCCAATCACAATATAGTTAAAATATTTCGGACGGTTCTGATTCCCGTTATTTCCAGGACGTTGATTCGGTTCCTGATTCGGCATTCGCGTTTCCTCCCTTCAGATACCGCTTAATCGCAAGCATCATACCATATTTTCCGTTATTTCGCAATCATGCAGCGGAATTTCGGTGTAAATTTTCTGTAAATTAACCGATTTTGCGCGAAAAAAATCTTTGGTTGTAACCACAGGTTTTTTTTGCTATAATAAGATAATAAGAAAAGATATATATGAACGGATTGGGTGCTACTATGAATCACAATAACGCGAAGGATTTTCCGAAAGAGCTGCCGGAGGACATGATCGAAGGACGCAACGCTGTCACTGAGGCAATCCGCAGCGGACGGGCGATCAACAAGGTCTTTCTCGCAGAAGGCAACACTGACCGCGCACTCGGAAGGCTTGCCGCGATGGCAAAGGATGCCGGTGCTGTCGTTGTCCATATTGACCGCCGCAAGCTCAACGACATGAGTCCCACCGGCGCCCATCAGGGTATTATGGCCTCTGTTGCTGCCCACGCATATGCCACTGTAGATGACATGCTGGCACTGGCACAGGAGAAAAACGAAGCTCCTCTTCTGGTGCTTTGTGACGAGCTGACCGATCCCCACAACCTCGGTGCGATCCTGCGCACTGCGGAATGCGCCGGCGCACACGGTGTGATCATTCCAAAGCGTCGCGGTGTCGGTTTGACTGCAGTCGTTGGGAAAGCCTCTGCGGGCGCTTTGGAGTATATGCCCGTTGCACGGGTTTCAAACCTTGCCGCAGCAATCCGCGACTTGAAATCCAGAGGGATTTGGATCTTCGGGACAGCGGCGGACGGTACGACCGCACTGCACGCCGCCGATCTGAAGGGGCCGTCCGCCATTGTCATCGGCAATGAAGGCAGCGGCATGAGCCGAATGGTCGCCGAAAGCTGTGATTTCAAAGTCAGTATTCCCATGAAGGGGCACATTTCATCCCTGAATGCCTCCGCTTCTGCAGCAATTCTACTGTATGAGGCCGTTCGCCAGAGAGGATAATTCTATGAAACGATCAGAGCCGGAACAACTGAATAACGAAATTCCGGCTCCCTCTCAGATGCCGGAATTCACACTGGAGGAAATCATGCAGGAATTTGGCGGCAATCCGATTGTTGCGGACGATACCGCGATATTTCAGCCGTTGCAGCCGGAAGAACCTTCAGCGTCACCCTCTGCACAGAAGATACAACCGCCGGCGAAAAAACCATCCGCTCCGCAGGAGCCCCCGCGCCCACGGCAAAAGGAAAGAATTGCAATCGCTCCTGCTCCGCAGACAGTCTCGCCCGCCGCTGCACTGAAGCAGTGTCGGAAAAAGCTTGGCAGTACGCGACTGCGGTTCGGATGTATGACGGTTGTGGCACTCATGTCACTCATGCTGATGTGCTACCATGCGTTCCAGATGCAGTTCCTGCCGTTTCTGACGGAATCGGTCAGCCGGACGCTTTCACTTGCGTCCTTGCTGCTATCCGTATTGCTTGGCTTCGATGTGCTGTGGCAAGGGCTGACAGATCTGTTTCGGCTGCGTATCAGCGTATATACTCTGAGCGTGGTCGTTTCGGTCCTGTGCTGCATTGATTCCCTGCAAAACACGCCCGATTATTGCAGCATCGCCGTTTTGATCCAGTGGCAGCTGTTTCGTGGGCTGATCCGTCAGCGCTTGGGCATGTTCCATACGCTTCATACCGTCTGCTCGCTGGAATCGCCCATGGGCATTTACCGTCTGCCCGACCTGCTGCCGGATGCTGCCAGTCTCCGCCGAGACAGCGGCAATCTGACGGATTTCATGACGGCATTGGAGCAGCCGGATGCCGCTGCTCGGATGATGCGTGTCTATTCGTCTATTCTGCTTCCTATGACACTGATCTCCGCAGTTCTTTTCGCCCTGCGGCGTGACATTGATTTTGTCCGCTGCTGGATGCTGCTTCTTCTGGGCGCGATTCCCTGCGCTGCCGCGCTCAGTTTTTCAAAGCCCTTTTCAGTACTCGCAAAGAAGCTCACAAAGTTCGGCGGAGCGTTGTGCGGTTGGCACAGCGCCGAAGTTCTTGGCGGAAAACAGACTATCATCCTGCGCGATGCGGATCTTTTCCCCGCCGACCGGATCACCTCCAACGGAATGAAGCTTTACGGTGCATTTACTCCGGCGCAGGTGATCGCGTTCGCTCTTGCCGCGCTCAACGCCGCTGACCACCCTCTGTGCACACTGTTTGAATCTCTTCTGCAAGCGCAATTCGGGAAACACCTCCGAGCTGATGAATTCCGTTTTTATGACAACGGCGGGATCGGTGCAGAAGTCAACGGCTGCGTGGTACTGGTTGGCACGCTTTCCTTTATGCGGAGCATGGGCGTACACATGCCGGAAGGCGCAAGAGTACGGCAGGCAATGTACGTCTCCGTCAGCGGAGAGCTTGCGGGCGTCTTTGCCATCAAATACAAGCCCAGCGGCTCCACAAAGGCAGGACTACGGGCGATTTTGTCGAATCCGTCCGTGAATGTGATCCTCGCCTCCCGTGATTTTCTGATCACCCCCGAGCTTGTCGCGTTGAAATACGGCGTTCCGGTCAACCGACTGATATTTCCGATCTACAGTGAGCGAATCCGTCTTTCCGCACCGGACAACGCTGCCGGCGTTATGCAAGGTGCTTTCGTTGCAAAGGACACCTTCGGCAGCTTTGCTTCCACCGTGGCGGCAGGTCAGACCCTGCGTTCCTGCACGCTTCTGTCTGCCGGTCTGAATCTGTTTGCAGGCACGCTGGGTGTTGTGCTTTGCGCACTGCTGATCCTTTGGAATTCGGTCGCGATCGCTTCCCCGCTACACCTTGCCGCTTTCCAGCTTCTCTGGTCCGTTTTGACGTCTTTCATTTCATTTATCTTGCTGCGCTTCTAGTATTCTTGTGCTTTTTTACAAATGTGTCCCCTCAGTTTCGTAATATTGACTGAATTTCATATTTGTAATTGAAAAAATGATTCCAATCGTGTATAATAAAACTAATTGTGGCAACGAACGTTATGCCGCTCGCAGTCCGCTCTCTGCGTAACACGCGGCACTGCTCAGAAAGGAGAAAATCAAAACTATGTACACTGCGAAGGATATCCGCAACATCTGCCTGCTGGGTCACGGCGGCGATGGCAAATCCGCCCTTTGTGAAAGCATGCTTTTCACCACAAAGGCAATCACCCGTCTCGGCAAGCGTGCCGACGGCACCACTGTCTCCGACTTCGATGACGAAGAAAAGAAGCGGCAGTATTCTATCAAAACCTCCGTCATCCCCGTTGAGTATGCCGGCTGCAAGCTCAATGTTCTGGATAACCCCGGTTACTTCGACTTTGCAAGCGAGGTCGTACAGTCTCTGCGCGTTGCCGATGCCGGCATCATCTGCCTGACTGCGAAGTCCGGCATCGCCGTCGGTACGGAAAAAGGCTGGAAGGCGCTGGCTGACGCCGGTCTGCCCGCCATGTTCTATATCTCCAAGCTGGATGAAGAGCATGCCAACTTCTTCGCAACCTTTGATGCGCTACGCAGCACTTTCGGTGCTTCTGCGATTCCCTTCACTTTCCCCATTCTGAACGGAGAGCAGGCAGTCGGTGTCGTTGATCTGATCGCAAAGAAGGCATATGATGTAAACGGCAAAGAAATCGCTCTCCCTGCGGATGCGGAGGATAAGATCGAAGAATACATGATGGAGCTCAATGAGCAGGTCGCAGAGACCGACGAAGCTCTGATGGAAAAATTCTTCATGGAAGAGCCCTTCACCGAGGAAGAACTGATCAAGGGCATCAAGGACGGTATCCAGCAGAGAAGCGTCACTCCCGTATTCTGCGGCTGTGCAATGAACGGTCTCGGCACTACCCGTTTGATGGAAAACATTGCAAAGTTTGCTCCTTCCCCACTGGAGGGCAAGCCGATGATTGCAGTTGACGAAGACGGCACGGAGTCCGAGTTCAAGCTGGATCCCAATGGAAGCCCCATGGCGTTTGTGTTCAATACAGTCGCCGACCAGTATGGCAAGAACTCCTACTTCAAGGTCATCTCCGGCAACATAGAAGATACACTCACCGTCACGAACGCCCGCACCGGCGACAACGAAAAGCTGGGCAACACTTTCTTCCCGAAGGGTAAAGACAATACCAAAACCTCTACCGTCTGCTGTGGCGATATCGGTGTTTTTACAAAGCTCGCTTCTGTCCGCACCGGCGATACCCTTGGACTTGCAGGCAAGGTCGTCACCATCAAGCCCATGCAGTATGCAGAGCCTTGCTACCGTATGGCGATCTACGCAAAGGCAAAGGGTCAGGAAGATAAAGTCGCCGCCGGTCTTGTCAAACTGAACGAAGAAGACGCCTCCTTTACCTACGGCAACGATCCCGAAACGAAGGAAATGATCATCGCCGGCGTTTGCGACATCCATCTGAGCGTCATCATCGCAAAACTTCTGAGCAAATACAAAGTCGAGGCTGAGCTTCGTCCCGCAAAGATTGCATACCGTGAGACCATCAAGAAAAAGGTTGAGATCCACGGCCGTCATAAGAAGCAGTCTGGCGGACACGGTCAGTTTGGCGACGTCTATATCCGCTTTGAGCCGCAAAGTGAAACGGAAGACATGATCTTTGTGGATGAGACGGTCGGCGGCTGCGTGCCGAAGAACTTCATTCCCTCCGTCGAAAAGGGTCTGCGCAACTGCATCAGCAAGGGCGTTCTCGCCGGTTACCCTGTTGTATTCCTGAAGTCCACCCTGTATTTCGGTTCCTACCATCCTGTCGACTCCTCCGATATGGCGTTCCAGACAGCCGCCGGTATCGCCTATAAGGAAGGTCTTCCCACCGCTGCTCCGACTCTTCTGGAGCCGATCGGCGAATTGAAGGTTAACATCCCGGACGCAAACATGGGTGACATCATCGGCGACCTGAACAAGCGCCGCGGCCGCGTCATGGGCATGAACCCCGACGCCGAGAATCGCGGCTGGCAGGTCGTGGAAGCGGAAGTTCCCATCGGCGAAATGAGTTCCTATGCCATTGATCTGCGTTCCATGACGCAGGGTCGCGGCTCGTATTCGCTCAAGTTTGTCCGCTATGAGGAAGTCCCGCAGATGAATCAGGCCAAGATCATTGAGGACGCCAAGAAGGACGAGGAAGAATAATCGAACGCAAAAGGGCGCTATTGCAGCGCCCTTTTACTTTTCTCCCTATGCGTCAAAACAGGCAGGGCGCCAATTAGCACTCTGCCTGTTTTGGCACGCCAGAAGGGACTCGAACCCCCAACCCTCAGAACCGGAATCTGATGCTCTATCCATTGAGCCACTGGCGCGTTTGCCTTGTAATTATAGCAAATCGTTCATCAAAAGTAAAGAGCAAATATTACTTTTTCCCGATCAAATCCGAGACCTTTTGCATTCCCGCAAAAAAACGACAGAATCTATTGTCTTTCCCGAAATTGCATGGTATAATATAAAATACATAGGCATAGATTTTTAGAATGTGAGGGATCATGTAATGACCGCTTCTACAGAAACATTCCGTACTGCTTTACACGGCTTTAACCGCACCGACGTTGTACAGTTCATCCAAAAAAACACAATGGAGCATGAAAAGGAACTTCGGCTGCTGCGGGAAGAAAACGCACAGATTCAGCAGGAGCTTGACACGCTTCGGAGCGATGCCGCAAGGCTCCGCCTCATAAATGCCGATTTAACCAATGAGCTGGAGGCACTTCGGCAGGCACAGGCAGCCGTACCCGCGCAGCCGGAGCTGGATGCACCGCTGCCGCCGGTCACCACAGTCGCTGCCGCTGCACCCTCAGATTTTAATGAACAGGAGCTTGCCGCCTACCGCCGTGCGGAGCTGGTAGAGCGCATGGCACGAGAGCGCGCCGCCGCCTCTGTGGCTCGCATGAATACCGCTTTCTCTCAGGCAAACGCAAAGCTGACGCTGACCAATCAGGATCTTTCCACATTGCTGGACACCTTCCGTGCCGATTTTGAGCAACTTCAGCAGATCATCGGTACGGCTCAGGGGATTTTTCAGGAATCCTCAGAAAGCCTGAAGGCCGCAGCCGAAGTCTGTGACGAAATCTGAAAACAACTCCGCCGGTTCCACCCTGCTCCGGCGGAGTTTTTATAACATCACGCATAGGAGGAAGGATATGTCCACATTAATGATCCGAAATCTGTCCGCATTGATCACCTGCAATGACACAGATGAGATGCTGACGGACGTAGACTTATTCTGTCAGGACGGCAGGATTCATACCATTGGGAAAAATCTTCCGCTAACAGCGGAACGCGAAATTTCAGGCAGGCATCTATTCTGCTACCCCGGTTTGATCAATACGCATCATCATCTTTATCAGCAATTCTCGCGCAACCTGCCGCAGGTACAAAATATGGAGCTGTTTGACTGGCTCAAAACACTTTATGAGATTTGGAAGAATCTCGATGAAAATGTCATTCGCTATTCCTCCCTGACCGGTATGGGCGAACTGATGAAAAACGGATGCACCACCTGTTTTGATCACCACTATGTTTTCCCCGCCGGATGCGGCGATCTGATCGGTGCGCAGCTTGACGCCGCGCAGGAGTTGGGGATGCGGATGGTCGCCTCCCGCGGTAGCATGGATCTTTCCGTAAAGGATGGTGGGCTTCCGCCGGACAGCGTTGTTCAGTCTGTGGATGAAATTATAAAAGACAGTGTGCGCCTGATCGATACCTATCACGATTCCTCCTTCGGCTCGATGCGTCAGATCGCGCTTGCCCCCTGCTCGCCTTTTTCCGCATCATCGGAATTGTTAAAGCAGTCTGCTCTGCTTGCGCGTCAATATCACGTCCGCCTGCATACACATCTGTGTGAAACCAAAGATGAAGAAGCATATACTATAGAGCGATACCATATGCGTCCGTTGGAGTATATGGCAAGTCTCGGCTGGATTGGTCCGGATGTCTGGTATGCGCATGGCATCCATTTCAACACGGAAGAGCTGGATCTCCTTGCAAAAACCGGCACCGGGATTGCACATTGTCCGGTATCCAACATGAAGCTCTCCTCCGGCATCGCTCGAATCCCTGAAATGCTGGAGTGGGGTGTTAGGGTCGGTCTTGCAGTCGATGGATCTGCTTCCCAGGACGGCTCCGATCTGCTGGAAGAAATCCGCGTTTGCTATCTTCTGCACCGACTGAATTCCTCCTCAAAGGCACCAAGCGGCTACGATATTCTGAAAATGGCAACACGCGGCTCCGCTTCGATTTTAGGAAGAAGCGATATCGGCTCTATCGAGGTTGGAAAATGTGCCGACTTTTTCATGGTGGATTCCCGCAGGCTGGAGTTGACTGGCGCAAATTACGATCCCAAGAATCTGTTTGGAACCGTCGGTCTGCGCGCCGCAGTGGATTATACCGTTGTCAACGGAAGGGTCACAGTCGAGGGCGGTCATCTCGTGAACATCGATGAGCCCGTCGTTGCAGAGCAGGCCGGCAAGGTTTGCGATGCATATCTTTCACGATAATTCTCAAGGTGGTGCTATGAAACGTTTTGCGCAGAATTTCAGCTATCGGAATTTTCTCATGCTCACAATCGCCGGACTGGTCAACGCTTTCGGCGTTACCATCTTTCTCGCTCCGGTAAAGCTCTATGACAGCGGCATTTCCGGTACCTCTATGCTCTTATCGCAGATTACCCCCTTGTCTCTTTCCACCTTTCTGATCCTGCTGAACGTGCCGCTGTTCCTGTACGGTTTGAAGCGTCAGGGCGTTCAGTTTACGGTCTATGCGCTGTATACCGTTTTCATTTACTCGCTCGGCGCGTGGTTGATCACGGACGTGCTCCCCGTTGACGTCTCCCTTGCTTCGCCGTTGGCGGGGACCGATCTGTTGCTGTGCGCTTTATTTGGCGGCATCATTTCCGGGATTGGAAGCGGTCTCGCTATCCGTTATGGCGGCGCAATGGACGGAGTCGAAGTCATGGCGGTCATCTTTGCAAAACGTCTCGGCATTACCGTCGGTACTTTTGTCATGATATTCAATGTATTCCTGTATGTTGTCTGCGGTATTCTGATACAAAGTTGGATTTTGCCGTTATACTCCATTGTGACGTATGCCGCCGCTTTAAAAACCGTAGATTTTATTGTGGAGGGCTTTGACCGCTCCAAAGCGGCAATGATTATCACAAATCAGCCGGATGCCGTGTGCAATGCACTGATAGAGGCTTTTGAGAGCGGAGCGACTAAGATTGAGGCAAGAGGAGGCTACTCCAACGCGGAGAAAACTGTAATCTATTTTGTTGTCAATCGCTTTCAAATCTCCAAAATGAAGTCTCTTGTTCATGAAGCAGACCCGGCCGCTTATATCACTATCACAGAGGTTGCAGACGTATTTCGCAGCAACTACACAGGAGAAGCGAAAAACAAACCGAATTGATTCTTCAAGGAATAGCAGAATAGATTCATGTCCAGATTCCGGTTCATCTCCACCGTTCCGATAGGACTGTCTAAAACGACATTCCTGATTTTCGTATCAAGTTCAATGCTGTCGCACTCCAATGCCCGCACTTCAAAGATTTCTGCATTGACCGCATTGGAAGCTGTACAAATATTGCAGCCGCTTCTTTGCGGCTGCTTCCTTCATCCCATCATTCTTGCTGTATACAAAGCCGAAAGGAGGCAACTTCCTTACGAAGTGCCTCCTTTCGGCTGCTCTATTAGTTGGAGGTGCCGCCCAGATTTGAACTGGGGAATAAAGGTTTTGCAGACCTTTGCCTTACCACTTGGCCACGGTACCATATGAAATAAGGAACGCAGAGCGTTCCTTATCTGTTTGGAGCGGGTGACGAGGCTCGAACTCGCTACCTCCACCTTGGCAAGGTGGCGCTCTACCGGATGAGCTACACCCGCATATGCTGGAATCGAGGGAACCGATTCCAACGGCGCTTTGAAATGGTGCCTCCGGTCGGAATCGAACCAACGACACGCGGATTTTCAGTCCGCT